>CAZLZI010000009.1:18808-23951 GCA_964563965.1 uncultured Candidatus Saccharibacteria bacterium | reverse complement strand
TTGGTATCCTAACAAACACTATTTTTAGTGTCAATGAATTGACCGTTTATGTTTGTTGGCAATTTCATTATAATACCAACTAGCTATGAAGTCCTCTACTCACATGTATTCAAACGAAGAGTTACTCACCATACTTAAAGAAGTATTAGCGGCTATGGAAGTCAAACAGGCAAGTTTTTTTAGAATTCGAGCGTATCAAAACGTAATAGCAGCCATAGAAGACCTTACTATCAGTGTATACGACCTATGGAAGCAGAATAGACTGGCTGAGGTTAGTGGTATTGGTGGCACACTTACCCAGCATTTAGAAAACTTATTTACCAAGGGTAAAGTCAAAGATTTTGATGATGTAAAAGAGGGTTTGCCGGAAGGCATGTTTGCACTGTTAGGTTTAAGAGGAATTGGTGCTAAAAAAGCATTCAAATTAGCTACAGTTTTTCAACTTGAAGACAGAGAAGGCGCTTTAGAGCATCTAAAACGGGCTGCCGAGAACGGGAAAATCCGTGAAATAGAAGGTTTTGGCGAAAAATCAGAAAAAGTTATTCTTGAGACCCTAAACGAACAGCGCCTTAATAAGAATAGCAAAGAACGAATGTTGTTAAACAAAGCTAGTCAAATAGCAACAAGAATCACAGAGTATTTACTCTTGTGTGAAGATGTAATTAGTGTTGAGGTTTTAGGATCTTTAAGACGCCGTGAGCCCACAGTAGGGGATTTAGACATTGCAGTGGCAACTACTAACCCTAAAGCTGTTGTAGCTCATTTTATAGCTTTTCCAGAAGTTGCTGTAATAACTGCAAAGGGCGAGTCCCGAGCTGCCGTGGTATTAAGTAATGATGTTCAGGTAGATATACGTGTCTGCACAACAGAAGCTCTTGGAGCTATGACTCAGTATTTTACAGGCTCTAAGTCACATAATATCGCTCTAAGAAATTATGCGCTTGATAAAGGGTTATCACTGTCTGAATATGGTATTAAAAAGGCTGATACGCTACACGAATTTAAAGATGAAACTGAATTTTATAACTTTATCGGTCTTGATTACATACCACCGGAGCTTCGCCAAGGGAAAGATGAGGTTTTATTAGCTTCAAAGCATACCTTACCTGTATTAGTTACACTTGCTGATATCAAAGGGGATTTACATATGCACACAACGGATTCTGATGGCGAAGAGTCACTGGCTGTGATGGTTGAGTCGGCCCTCAAGAAAGGGTATGAATACATTGCTATTACAGACCACAATCCAAGCATTAAAACACACGGATCTTTTAATCTATTATCTATTATAGAAACCAAAAGGAGAGCTATCGAACACATAAATAGTTCCTTGGGAGACGTTCGAGTACTATATGGGTACGAAGTTGATATCTTAAAATCCGGAGAGTTAGCATTACCAAATTCTATTTTAGCCAAGCTAGATTTTGCTATAGCGTCTCTCCATACTGCTCTTGATGATTCTAGAGAGCAAGTTACTCAAAGAATGCTAAACGCTATTAGAAATCCATATATCAAATTCATAGGCCATCCTTCCGGAAGGTTATTAACTAAAAGACCTCCATGCGATTTGGATTGGGAACAAATACTTAAAGCAGTTAAAGAAGAAGGTAAGATTCTAGAGATAAATGCCCATCCTCAACGATTAGATTTAGCAGAGGACTTAGTATATGAGGCAAGGAAGATGGGGATCAAATTTATCATTAACACTGATGCGCACTCGCTTAGCGATTTAGAAAATATGCACTATGGTGTGGATGTTGCTAAACGGGGATGGTGTACAAAGGATGATATATTAAACACTAAACCATCAGCGCAATTTTTAACAGAGTTTGGTATACTGTAGCCATGACTACTTTTATATTTCCATTAATACTTTTAGGTGTAGTGTTTGCTTATTTCATAATTGTTTACAACTCGTTTGCCGGTCTTAAAGTAAAAATCAAAGAGGCTTGGAGTCAAATTGATGTACAGCTTAAAAGACGTGCTGATCTCATACCCAATCTTGTTGAATCTGTTAAAGGTTATGCAAGTCATGAAAAAGAAATTTTTGAGAATGTTACCAAGGCTAGAAGTGCAATGCTTGGTGCAACAGGAGCGAGTGAAGCAGCAGCTGCTGATAATATGATGACATCTGCTTTAAAAAGCTTATTTGCAGTAGCAGAAGCCTACCCTGATTTAAAAGCCTCAAGTAATTTCATCAGTCTTCAGAACGAACTCTCTGATACTGAAAGTAAAATAGCTTATTCGCGCCAATTCTATAATTCTGTTGTTCGAGACTACAATACTAAAATTGTTACTTTTCCAAGCAACATCATTGGTTCTCTCTTTGGCTTTAAAGAAGAAGCCTTTTTTGAAGCTTCTGAAAGTGAACGCCAAACGGTTAAAGTAGCTTTTTAATTTAAACTAACCTATGTCTGGAACTATTTATACACAGATAGCTGCAAATAAAAGAGCAACCGTGTTAATTGTTACTTTTTTTATCCTCTTTATTAGTGCTCTTGGGTATGTTTTGGGTAAAGCCTATTTTGGCGATAACCCAATTTTTTACTTATGGGCGGTAGGGTTTTCTATAGTCTCGGGTTTTGGTGGGTATTACTATTCTGATAAATTAGTTCTTGCTGCAAGTGGTGCAAGAGAATTACCTGTAAGTGAGTCAGAATATGTTCATGATTTGGTTGAAAACTTGTGTATTGGTGCAGGTCTTCCTAAACCTAAAGTATATGTTATAGATTCCCCTGCCTTAAATGCGTTTGCAACAGGTCGAGATCCCAAAAACAGTGCTATTTGTTTCACAAGTGGCATTATTGAAAAGTTAGATAAACTAGAACTTGAAGGAGTCATAGCCCATGAGTTATCGCATATAGGTAATTACGATATTAGGCTTATGGCAGTGGTTGGTGTTTTGGTTGGTTCTATAACATTGCTGTTTGATATGTTTTTTAGAATGAATATGTTTCGCTCATCAGACAGAGAAAGCAAAGGAGGTTCGATCTTTTTAATCATCGGACTTGTCATGCTTATTATCAGCCCTATTGTTGCAACTTTGATCAAGCTTGCAATTAGTAGAAATAGAGAATACTTAGCAGATGCCTCTGCAGCACTTCTTACAAGATACCCAACAGGACTTGCCAAAGCACTTGAGAAGATCTCTGGTGATAGTAATGTTCTTTCTACAGCTGATACAGCAACTGCACATTTGTTTATCGCTAATCCTTTCAAAAGCAGTACATTTAGATCTTTATTTGATACCCACCCGCCAGTTGAAGAGAGACTTAAACGGTTAACTGCAATGTAGGTTGCGTTAGCTTTTCGTGTAATGTTCTTAGTATAGAACATGTTTGTTCTATTCCCAGTTCTCTAACTCCCTCACCAATACAGTGTCTTTCTTGTTCAACAAGTATTATTACGTCTTTTTCATATGCAAGATAGTTCTCCCCAGCAAGTGCTTTAACAATAGTTCTATAATTGTATTCATCTAGTATATTTTCCACGTGTAGTTCCAAAGGTTCTTGTAATGCAAACGTCGTTGGCATGGCAGCTCGTAACTTTGAGGCATAAGTATGTGAGGCATGTAGTATAAGGACTTGATTTTGTAAAGGTGGTAGTGGTTTTAATCGCAGTAGACTTTCAATTTGAACTAGATGCTGTGCTAACAAAGGTGTAGCTTCTTTGCCAAAAGTTGTAAACAACCATTCATAGGTCGATAAGAGCACTTGGAAAAACTTATCTGCTTCACATTCCATTGATTGTTCGCTTTCTTGAAAGCCCATGAGAACCTTTTTACACTAATTATGAAAGTGTTGCAAAAGGCTAATTATTGGTTAACATATGGTAATGGCTAAAACGGATGTTTTTACAAGAGAAGACGTTGCACGCATTGCTAAACTTAGCAATATAAACTTAACTCCACATGAACTAGCTTTTTTTGTGCAAATCTTTGCCGACACCGTAGAATATATTAAAATCCTTGATGAAATTAATACCCAAGACATACAACCAACTTTTCAAGTTACAGGGTTAACAAATGTTTTTCAAACCAAAGGTTTGTCCACTACACTTTCTCAGAAAGAGGCATTACAAAATGCCAGTGAGTGTGTGAAAGACAAATTTTCTACTAAAGGAGTTTTTGATAGAGGGCACTAATGGATTTGTATAAGCTTACATTACTCGAAACACTAGATGGGTTGAAGGAGAGACGGTTTACCTCTGTTGAGCTGACCACCATTTATCTTGACCGTATTAAAAAAAATAATGCTAAAATAAATGCTTTTTTAAGTGTACTGGAAGAAAATGCTTTGGCAGAAGCAAAGAATGCGGACTTACTTATAGCTCAAAAAGGAGAAGAAGCCTTTAGTGATAAACCATTGCTTGGTATTCCTTACGCATGCAAAGACAACTTCTGTACTTATGGTATTACAACCACCGCATCTTCAAAGATTTTGGCTAACTTCAAACCGCCCTATGAATCCACTGTAACTACAAGACTAAAAAATGCAGGGGCTGTCTTATTAGGTAAGACGAATATGGACGCTTTTGCTCATGGTTCTTCTACAGAAACTTCTGATTACGGAACGACATTAAATCCATGGGATTTATCCCGAGTTGCAGGTGGTTCTTCTGGTGGTTCGGCTGCAGCTATTGCTGCAAACTTAGCAGTATTTGCTATTGGAAGTGAAACCGCTGGGAGTATAAGAGGCCCTGCTTCATGGTGTGGTGTCAGTGGTCTTAAGCCTACGTATGGCAGAGTTAGTAGATATGGCGTTATAGCAATGGCCTCATCAACCGACTCACCTGGTCCTATATGTAAATCAATTATTGATTGTTCGTATGTTGCGGAAATAATTGCGGGGCACGATCCATTAGATGCAACTTCTTCACCTGAACCAATTAACTTTAGTTATTCCGAGTTACTAACACAACCGGATCTTCAAGGGGTGAAAATTGGTGTGGCTAAGTCTTATTTTGTACATGATATGGACGTGGAAGTAAAAAAGCGCATTATGGATGCTCTTAACATTTTAGCAAATATGGGTGCTGAACTTGTGGATGTTGAACTTATGGATCCCAAGTACTCGATTGCGGTGTATACCATTCTTCAGAGATCTGAAGTTTCTTCTAATCTAGGTCGATTTGATGGCATACG
>CAZLZI010000009.1:16682-18708 GCA_964563965.1 uncultured Candidatus Saccharibacteria bacterium | reverse complement strand
AGTGCTATCGCAGGTATGTGTGCGGTCAGCGTTCCGTGTGGTTTTGTAGATAATTTACCTGTTGGTTACCAATTAATTGGACCTAGATTTAAAGAGAACACTGTATTAAAAGTTTCTAGTTTGTATCAAACACAAACAGCTTTTCATAAGGAATCTGTAGAACTATGATACTTAAGTTACTCAAGCAGTTATTACTACCCAAACCTAAAGAGGTTTCATTTGAGGCCTCGCTAATAATTAAAAAGGAGTGGGAATCAATAGATACTTTACTGAAACAAGGTGGCCCTGCTAAGTTAACCCAAGCATTGATAAGTGCTGATAGAAGTCTTGATATTGCACTTAAAGAACTTGTTGCTGGTCAGACTTTAGGCGAACGCCTAAAGAATGCAAAACCTAGATTTAGAGACGATGTATACACTAAACTATGGCAAGCACATAAACTGAGGAATAACCTTGTACATGAAGCCTTATTTGAAGTTCCTCACTTTGCCATAACAGAAGCTATAAATGATTTACGAGAAGGGTTGAAGTTTTTAAAACAAACTATATGACTAATCAGAAGTATAAACTAGTACTAGGGCTTGAAATTCATATGCATGTAAAAACAAAAACGAAAATGTTTTGCTCATGTGATAGTAACATTTATGCGTCTCCTCCTAACTCACATACATGTCCAACGTGTCTAGGGCTTCCGGGGGCCTTGCCTGTACCTAATCTTGATGCAATCAAAAAAACACAATTGCTTGGTCTTGCATTAGAATGCTCACTAAACCCAAACTCAATGTTTGACCGTAAACATTACTTTTATCCAGATCTAGGGAAAGGTTATCAGATTAGCCAGTATAAACTTCCTTTTTGTGAACACGGACAACTCACTTTAGCTGATGGAAAACTGATTCACATTGAGCGTGTTCATCTTGAAGAAGATACTGCCAAGTCTTCACATGAAGGGGGCAAGACTTTAATTGACTTTAACAAATCAGGTATGCCACTCATCGAAATTGTTACAGCTCCGGATTTTAGATCTAGTGAAGAAGCAGTTGAGTTTTGTAAAAGTATATATGAGATTGTAAAAGCCTGTGATATTTCAGATGCGGATATGGAAAAAGGACAGATGCGACTTGAGGCTAATATTTCTCTTCGAACCCAGGAAATGGAACAAGCTGGCATGTACCCCTCTTATAAAGTTGAAATTAAAAATATTAACTCATTTAGGTTTATGGAAAAGGCGGTCAAAGCTGAAATTCTTAGGCAGAGTGAGCTTCTTGCAAGTGGGGCAGAAGTCTTACAAGAGAACCGAGGTTTTAATGAAGCAAGTGGAAAAACTGTATCACAGCGAAGTAAAGAAGATGCCCATGATTATAGATACTTTCCAGAGCCTGACATACCGCCTTTGGAGTTTGATAGTGATTATTTAGCAAGTCTTGCAGAGTTTCTACCAGAACTGCCCAAACAACTTCAAGATCGACTTGTTAAAGATTTTGCATTAACTAGAGATAGTGCTCATACGCTTTCAAAGTTTGAAAATAGAAAACTTCTTAGTCTGTTTATGGATTTAATTGCACGTGATCTTGCACCGCAAAAGGTTGCTAATGTCTTACTGAACAAAGCTGATGCCAGAAACCTCGAATTAGATGAACTTGTAAATACCTACTTTGGTCAAATAACACACATGGGAGATGCTGAAGTAACAGAGCTTGTTAATCAGGTAGTACTAGACAATGAAAGCGCTGTTAATAATTATAGAGCAGGAAATGTATCTTCTATTATGTTTCTTGTTGGGCAAGTGATGAAAAAAACGAATGGTAAAGCCAATCCAGAAAGTGTAAAAACACTCTTACAAGAATTGCTCAAACAATAACAGAAACACCTATATAATACTTAGCATGGATTTTAAATTTGATCTCAAGAATCCTGAGCTTGAATATGTTACTACAACCGATAGAGCTGCTAGTGTTCTTGCCGAACTTGAACAAGAAAAAGTCTTGGCGGTAGATACAGAAACCAATAGTTTAGATCCCTATAC
>CAZLZI010000009.1:8910-16582 GCA_964563965.1 uncultured Candidatus Saccharibacteria bacterium | reverse complement strand
TATGGAGCTATTGACGTATTGATACTTTTTCCTGTCTTTAAAGCCCAGTTAAAAAAGCTGTCAGATGAAAATCTGGTAAATATTGCCAAACTTGAGTTTGCTGTTCTGCGCGTTGTGGCAGAAATTGAATTAAAGGGGATATATATTAATAAAGAAAAATGGCAAGGGATTATCAAAAACTTGCAAATTAAACGGGATGAAGTAGCACAATCTTTTCAAGATACGATAAGACCTCTCTATGGCTATTCACGAACTGATCTTTTTGGCCATGAGGCAGATGTTATAAATGTTAATAGTCAACAACAATTGATGGATTTGTTTAATAGTAAATTAAGACTAAATGTAGCTTCTACAGGTGATGCCATATTATCCGAGGTCAAGCATCCCATTGCTGAAATTCTAAGATCTTATCGAGGCTATGAAAAGCTTATTTCAGCGTTCGGTGAATCTCTACTTATTAAAATTAATAAAAAAACTGGTAGGATCCATCCACACTTGATACAAATGGGAGCAGCCACAGGGAGATTTGCATGCCAAGATCCTAACCTACAACAAATACCGCGGAACTCACAAGATGCTCCCTTTCGAGAATGCTTTAATCCGGAACCCGGCAATAAACTTGTAGTATCCGATTACTCTAATTTTGAAATGCGCATTTTAGCTGATTTGTCAGGGGACGAGAAAATGATAACCGCACTCAAAGAAGGTTTGGATATTCACTCCTACACAGCCTCGCTCATGTTTAACAAAGAATACACCAAAGATTTTAAAAAATTGTATCCTGAACTTAGACAGATGGCTAAACCCATTGGCTTTGGACTTATGTATGGTATGGGTGCCGTTGGTCTTATAACAAGAATAAAAGGAGAGACCGGTAAAGAGATTTCACAAGAAGAAAGCCAAGGCTTAATTGATAAATATTTTTCAAGCTATCCAAGTGTTAAGTCTTTTCTTGATAAACAAGCAGCAGATGCAGTAAGAAATGGCTATAGTAAAACTCCTGCAGGGAGAAAAAGGTGGTACACAAAACCTGATAAAACAGATCCGGATTATAGAAAAAAGATCTCAAATATTGAAAGGCAATCAAAAAATCATCCCATTCAAGGTACAAACGCTGATGCAATAAAATACGCTTTAGTTTTTGTACATGAAAAAATGAAAAAAGAAGGGGTAGCAGGGGGTATTATTTTAACTGTCCATGATGAAATAGTTTGTGAAGTGAGAGAAGATCAGGCTGAGGATTTTGCTCCCGTCCTTAGAGATGAAATGATTAGAGCGGGAGAGCTGTTTTTAAAGAAAGTCCCTGTGGCATCTGACCCTTTTGTGGGCGACGTATGGGAACACTAGGTAGCAATCTATTTACACGAGTGCTAATGTGTGTTAATTTAATAGCATGGTTATATGTCATAGATGCGGGCAAAGACCTGCAACAATCCCCACAACTCGAATAATAGATGGTAGACAAGTATACATTGCATTATGTGAGACTTGTTACAATGAAATTGAAAAAGAAACGCAGAATAACACCTCCATTCTAGATAAATACGGCAGAGATTTAACAGAACTGGCAAAAAAAGACAAACTTGATCCTGTCATCGGTCGTAAAGATGAAATTGAAAGAGTCGTACACATTTTATCTCGTCGTACCAAGAATAACCCGGTTTTAATTGGGGAACCTGGCGTTGGTAAAACTGCTATTGCTGAAGGTCTAGCTCAACGCATAGTCCAAGGCAAGGTTCCTGAACCACTTCGAGATAAAAGAGTATTTGCCCTTGATCTAGCTTCAGTTATAGCGGGAACCTCTCATAGAGGGCAGTTTGAAGGCAGATTAAAAGACATAATAAATGAAGTAATAGACGCGCAAGGTAAAATAATTCTCTTTATGGATGAATTACATACGGTTGTAGGTGCAGGGACTGCAGAAGGTGCTCTTGATGCTGCTAATATCCTAAAACCAGCTCTTGCAAGAGGTGAACTACAAATGGTAGGTGCTACAACAATTGATGAATACAGAAAACACATTGAGAAAGACGCAGCTCTTGAAAGAAGGTTCCAACCAGTTAAAGTTAATGAACCAACACATGAAGAAACAATCCAAATCCTTGAAGGACTACGAGAAAATTATGAAAAACACCACCATGTGAAGATTTCTGATGAAGCAATCAAAACTGCAGTGCAAATGTCAGCCCGATATGTAAGTGATAGATTTTTACCAGATAAAGCTATTGATGTAATAGATGAGGCGGGTGCATATAAAAGACTTACTCAAGTAAAAGAACCGGAAAATTTAAAACAAGCCGAAGAAAATCTTAAAAAATTAAAAGACGAATTACGGGATATGGCAGATGATGAAAAGAAAGCTCAGCTACAGCAAAGAATCGTCGATCTAGAAGAAGTTAAACAAGAGCTTGTGGAAATTTGGACTAAGACTAAGCTTGAAGAAATCCCAGAGGTTACGAAGGCAGATATTGCTCTTATCATGTCTAAGATGACAGGTATACCACTTACTGAATTAAGTATTGAAGAAAAGCAAAGATTGCTTCACATGGAGGAGAGGTTAAGAGAGAGAATTGTTGGCCAGGATGCACCGATTCATATCTTAAGTGATGCTATTAGAAGAGCACGGGCCGGTCTTAAGAATCCAAAAAGACCTATTGGGTCATTTCTCTTTTTAGGTCCAACAGGGGTTGGTAAAACAGAATTGTGCAAAGCGCTAGCTGAAGTTATGTATGGCAATGAGGATATGATTGTAAGACTTGATATGAGTGAATACATGGAAAAACACTCCGTAAGCAGAATGATTGGCTCTCCTCCGGGATATATAGGCTTTGATAAAGGCGGACAATTAACAGAGATTGTTAGAAGAAAACCTTTCTCTATTATACTTCTAGATGAAATAGAAAAAGCACATACTGACGTCTTTAATTCACTCTTACAAATAATGGAGGATGGAAGGCTTACAGATGGGCAAGGAAGAACAGTTGACTTTAAAAACACTATACTTATCATGACATCAAACGTAGGTTCCGAATATCTCAAACAAGTTGATATTGGATTTGCCTCCGTTGGTAAATCGTTACTTGCTAATGAAGAGTTTGAGAAGAAAGTGAAAAAAGCGCTTGAAGATAAATTTAGACCTGAATTCTTAAACAGAATTGATGAGGTCATTGTATTCCAAAGCTTAGATAAAAATAGTATAAGAGAAATAGCCAAACGGGAAATCGAGAAAACCAAACTTCTCTTAACTGAGAGGCAGATTGAGATAGTGATTGATGACAAGGCGTTGGACTACCTAGTAGAGCACGGCTTTAGCGAGGAATATGGTGCACGGCCTATAAGAAGACTTATTCAGAAAGAAATTGAGAATGTCATCTCCAGTCTGCTTATCTCAGAAGACATTACAGAAGGCGCTAAGATCGAAATTACCCTAGGAGACTATGGACTTAAAATGAAGATGGGTGCTAAGGTTCTGGCTACAGCTAGTAAAAAGTAATTATTTGCAAATGTTGATTTAAAGCTAATAATCTGGTAAATTGGTTCGTATGGAAGTTGATATCGCAAAAACCTTTAACGTTGGCGACACTGTTAAGGTTATGTATAAAATAAAAGAGGGGGATAAAGAAAGGCTACAGCCTTTTGAAGGTATTGTTATAGGTAAAAAAGGCGAAGGAGCTTCCAAGACTTTTACTGTTAGAAGAATTGGTGCCGGCAGCATTGGGGTGGAAAGAATCTTCCCTACATACTCACCTAATATTAGTGAAGTCCAGGTTGTTAGAGCTGGACAAGTTAGACGAGCAAAACTCTATTACTTAAGAGATAAACTAGGCAAAGCTGCAACCCGTGTAAAAGAGAAAAAAAGTCAGACTTTATAATACACTCAACTTATTATCCAATGTATCACACACTGCCACTAAAACTCTGTAAAATTAAGAGCCTTTTTGATATAGATGCATTCTTAGCCAAGTCATCTGATATTGAAGGTATTCAAGACTATTACAAAAAGAATGTAAAAGCATATAAGCTGCTACATGATGCAAATGGGTTTGTACATATGGGGTTATCTAAAACTGGTAGCTATAACAAGCATGATACTTTTGCCCAAGCAGATCTGATCTATAATGTAATAGTAAATAACTCTTTCAAAGCTGTTCTCGAACTTGCGGGTGGCATGGGTTCAAACTCATTGTATCTGTCCAAGAAACTGCCTGACGTTAATTTTATAGTAACCGATTTGCCCAAAGGTCAATTTGACCCTGTGCATATCAGCAAGTTTGCAGCAAAAAACTTACATGCAGAATTTATGGATTACCATAATCTTCAGAAATTTACCGAGAAGTCATTTGATCTTGTATTTGTGATAGAGGCCTTGTGTCACTCAGAGAATAAACCCAAAGTCTTTGAAGAGGTTTACAGGATACTCAAACCCAACGGCTTGTTTGTTGTCTTCGATGGATATGCGGCAATGCCTGAGGGGGAATTACCTCCTGATGTTCAAACATTAAAGCAACTGTTAGAAAAAGGCATGGCTGTGAGCAGTTTCGAGACACTTGAAAGTGTAAAAGAGTATGCCAGTAAGTCGCATTTTACATGCACCTTTGAGCAAGATGTCACTAAACAAATTATTCCAACAGCTAAAAGATATGAGCGTCTTGCTCGAAATGCTCTCTTTAGATTTAACAAACTAGGTAAGCTACTACTTAGAGCCTTCAATGATAGATTTTTATCCACAGCGGTATCAGGCTACCTAATGCTAGATTTAATACTAGCACGTGTTTTTAAATACTCTATTAACTTCTTTAAGGCACAAGAGTCTTAAGTAAGCTTGTGACTTCTTTGGCAATAGCCTTAATTGTTTTATCCTTTGAGATCTTTGCTTTAAATTTTATTCGTGCAGCATGATCTAATGTCTGCTGATCAAGGTATGGAGCACATGCATCGATAGTTTGATTTATAAGTCCTGCAACTAAAGGCATGTGACATTCTTTAAAACCTTGTGTAGTTAATGCAGGTGTCCCAATTCTTATCCCAGATGGATAAAAAGCAGATTTCTTATCAAAAGGCACAGAATTTCTGTTCACTATTATACCTGCAAACTCTAGTGCCCAGGCAGCACACCAGCCATCAATACCCTTATTGGTAAGATCTATAAGTATAAGATGATTATCTGTTCCTCCGGTTAGCAGGTCAAACCCATGTGCTTGTAAAGCACTGGCAAGGGCAGCAGCATTTAGAACCACTTGCTGGGCATACTTGCTAAATTCAGGTGTAGCAGCTTCAGCTAGTGCTACTGCAATGCCTGCAGTTGTATTATTATGTGGCCCACCTTGTAAACCCGGAAATACTGCTTTATCAATTTTTACTGGGAGATCCATATCCTTATCCAGCCCTTTTTTTGTGATCATAATCATCGCTCCTCTAGGACCTCTTAAAGTCTTATGTGTAGTTGTTGTAATAATATGTGCAAAGTCTACTGGAGATGGATGTTGTTGACCTGCAATAAGGCCTGCAATATGAGAAATATCTGACATGTGATATGCTCCGACTTTGTCAGCTATCTTACCAATCTTTTCAAAATCTATTAGCCTGGAATACGCGGTTGCTCCTGATATAATAAGCTTTGGTCTATGCTCAAGGGCAAGTCTCTCAATTTCGGTATAATCCAAAAAACCACTGCTACCCGTTTTATATTGAACGGTTTTAAAATATTTACCTAAAAAAGTAACTTCAGGATGACCATGTGTTAAATGCCCACCAAAAGGAAGTGCAAGTCCCAACACCGTATCTTGTGGTTGTAGTAAGGCAAAAAATACAGCCATATTAGCTGGAGAACCAGAATAAGGCTGCACATTGACATATTCGACGCCAAACAACCGTTTTGCCCGCTCTATTGTTAGCTTTTCAATGTCATCATACAGCTTTGCACCTTGATAATATCTTTTACCGGCATACCCCTCTGTGTACTTATTCATTAATACAGAGCCCACTGCCTCCATAACAGCTTTAGATGTAAAATTTTCTGATGGAATCATCTGAAGAGTTGTTTTTTGTCTCTTTTCTTCTGACTTGATAAGTTTAAGTATGGTTTTATCTGTAGCTGAAAGATTCACTTAGGTATTCTAGCAAGTTGGAACTTAGAAACAAGTTTATATTAAATTAAGGATATAGCCCATGAGCATGATCCCTAAAGTGGTAACTGTAAAGTAGGCCGCTAGCAGCTGCCACTTCATTACTTTTTTAAGGATTAAAGCCTCTGGAATTGAAAGTGCAACTGTCGCAGTCATAAATGCGAGTGCTGTTCCAAGTGGAACACCTTTAGTTATTAGTGCTTGCATGATAGGGATAATACTTATTGAGTTAGCATATAACGGAAGACCTAATAAAGTTGCAATAGGAACGGCTAAGACAGAGTCTATCTTCAACACGCTCTCAAAGTAATTTGCAGGGACAAAACCATGAATTAGTGCTCCAATGCCAATACCTATAACAAGATAAGGAAAGACTTTACTAGTTAAAGCAAATCCTTCGCACCCCCACTCCTTAATAAGTTTACGAGAAATACGCGTAGTCTTGATTTCACTTATATCTTGGACATTTATATTTAAAAAGTCACTATTTACATAGTTATCAAGACGCAGTTTAGCAATTACAAAGCCTCCTAGAATTGCTATCGCTATACCTAACAGATTATAGATAAGTGTGATTTTTAAGCCAAAGAGTGCTGGAAATAACGCAAGAGAAGCCTCATTAATAAGTGGCGAGGCAATTAAAAAAGTAGCAGTAATTCCAAGAGGTATCCCTGCTGCTAAGAAGCCTATAAAGAGTGGAATGGAGGAGCATGAACAAAAGGGTGTGATCACTCCAAGGATTGCTGCAAGTAAGTAGTCCAAGCCATACCACTTGCGTGATAGGAGTATTTGTTTAATTTTACCTACTGGTAATGCATATCTTACATATGCCATGAAAAAATTGATCACTAATAGCATAAACCCAATTTTGAAAAGATCATAAATAAAAAAATTGAGTGCTTTACCAGTATATGATTCACTGGGGAGGCTAAGGATTTTGAAAGTCACAAAATCAGCGAGTAGTTGTGCCCAAGTAAACATTAGTAGTTAGCGCCTAAGATTGTTTTTTCAATTTTACTTGTATCTTTTGAAAACCCAATTAGCGCTACCGTGTTGTTAATTACCATAGCAGGACTCTGCATAACTCCAAGCTCTATAAGGCGTTTCATACCATCAGTGCCACTTATGTATTCTATCTCATGAGTAAGCTTGTGTTTATCTATAATTGATTTAACGACTTCATACATGCGTTTGCAGTTTTCACAACCTGCTCCAACAATTTCTATTTTCATTTAAGTCCTTTCAATTAACTTGCATCCTAAATATTACTCCTTAAACAGCTCAAAACATATGTATTGACAAAGCTTATGTAATTGCTATAATGTTTCTACCTTAATGAGAGCAATCTCAATAAGGTACCAGAAAAGACCTCGCAAGAGGTCTTTTCTATTTGTCTAACTTCTTATGTACAACCTTCATTTATTGTTACTAGTAATTTGTAGCTTGTTGCGACTGTCAGGTAGTCAACTTAGTATATTAAAGGTATGTCCTCATAACAGCTTTTACATAGGATTAAGCTAATCTGTATTAAAGGTGACTGTTTAGTA
>CAZLZI010000009.1:5806-8810 GCA_964563965.1 uncultured Candidatus Saccharibacteria bacterium | reverse complement strand
CAAAATCCTAATGTTAAGCAATATAACGGCGTTATATTGAGAGGCAATAATCAAGTCTTACGAGATATTGAAGTAGCGCGTGCGTCTCAACAAGGTATTGTAGTGGGTGGTCTCAGTGACAATGACTTAAGAGAAAATATTAAAGTCATAAATGTTGTAGTACATGATACCTTTGGTGACGGAATTGGGGTACTTTATGGTAAGAATATTAAGATTGAGAACTGTGAGTTATATAGAAATGAGATGGTCGGAACTGTTACAGATTGTATGAAACAGCCTAATGCGATTTGTAGCATAGGCGAGGTGCTTAAAGTTCGACATAGTGAGAATGTAACTGTTGAGAATTGTAGTATAAGAGAGGACATGAGTAAGGGACGCGGTGGGATTTTAAACACGGATTCTAAAAATACCACATATCGTAATAATGAAATATACATGAATACTGGTAACCTGCTCCATATAGGTGATGCTGCTAACATTGTGATGGAGAATAATTTGGTTTATGCAACTTGCGGTGATAAAGCCAATGGGCTCTATAAACTTGCGGAAAGATACCCTCCCACTACAGTTACCTATAAATGGAAAGGTGGTACTGGCTATACATTAAGGAATAATTTAATTGTAGGAATGGCTAGGGGGTTAAACTTTGGAGGTTGCGAAGGTTACTTGAAGAAGAAATGTAATGAAGACGATCCAAATTGGCCAGAGTGTAGGAATAACCCAAATAGCGATTATACGCAGAAAATATGGCCAGAGGGACATGCCTGTCCGATGGATAACGTTCTTATAGAGAATAATACAGTAGTCGGCACTGGTAATCAGAATTCTAACGAGGATGAACCTCGAGAGCATTCTTTGGTTATAAATGACTTTCATAGAGATCCAGTTTCAAATTGGAAAATAAAAAATAATATATTCCACTCAGTAGATGATGACCCTATTGATCATGATGACGCGTTTGTACAAGCTTTAGGAGATATAAGTTTTACAAATAACATTTGGCATGATAGAAGTCCGTTAGGTCAAGGTGATGTGCAGATTAAAAATTTAACTGGTGTGTTTTCAGGAAATCCTAACCTAGGCGCGTGTATTACTGGCAGAATAGATAAAAACAAATACAAAGTGTCCAATGCTTATCAAGGTAAAGGTGCTGACATAACTAAAGTTGGTAGATTTGCCTCCACGGATGATGAAGAAGAACAACCTCCACTTGATACAGATGGAGATGGTGTTAAAGATGCAGATGATTTATGTCCTACTCAACCAGCAGGGGCTAATCCTGATCCAGCACGACGTGGCTGTCCAATAAATGAAGGTCTTCTGGATTCAGATAACGACGGCATACTTAATCGTGAGGATGTATGTCCCAATGAACCAGCTGGTCCGAATCCTGATACGAATCCTCTGAGGAAAGGGTGTCCTAGTATACCAGATGATGAACCACAAGATTCGGATGGTGATGGCGTTCTAGATGCTCAGGATATATGTCCTAATGTTCCGGCAGGAGATGAGCCAGATCCAGACCCACTTAGAAAAGGTTGTCCTCTTGATGCAGGTTCTACGGGTACAAATATTGTGAAAAATCCTGTCTTTAAGATACCCGCGAGCTCAGCCAATGAATTTGCTAAAGACTGGACTTATAACAATGGTAAAATGGGTATGGCAAAAGCTTCCATCACTCGTGCAGGAAAAGATTCACTTGCAGTCAATCAAATGGCTAAATTAGTAATAGTGCGTAATCCTATAACTGGATACGTAGCAATCAGTCAAAAGAATGTTGATCTGGATCCAAATACAGATTATACGGTGTCTTTTGTAGCTAAATCTTCTGCTGTAGGAAAAGTTTACATGACTTTTAGGGACATGGGCTTACTACAAGAAACATTAGCGCCAAGTATACAATACTCAGTAACTCCTACTTGGACTCTGTATGAAGCATCTTTTAGGACTGTAAATTTTAATCCCAATAAGGCTGCTCAGATTTACATAGGTTTTAGGGCAACAAACGGAAGCGAACTCTTGATTGATACCATTGTAATTAAGAAGAAGTAAAAGTTGAATCAAACCTGTATGTTATACTACCTAGTGTTAGCGCATTAGGTAGTATTTTATTTTACTTGTTTTGAAATTTACTTACTGAATTAGTATGTTAGAAACAATTAAGAAAGCTGTAATATTAGGTGCCGGTGGAGGTGCTAACTTTTATATTGCTAAGTTTTTACATCTGTATGGCATAAATGTTGTTGCATATGATCATAGCAAAAATAGTAAAACAGAAGAATTGAGCAAATTAGGCTGTGCTGTATTCTATAGTAATCCTATCTCCTATAACTTTCCTGATAGTGATGTTGTAATATATACACAAGCCTTACCTACTGATATCCAGAGTCTTATAAGACAGGAAAATGATGTCAACAAAGTACATAACTCTGGTGTGTTTTATAAGATGCTTATTGATGCATTTGAAAAAGGTGCGTGGGCTAAAGACGAACACGCACTTCATGCTTTTACAACATCTAATATAGCTCCATTAATGCATCTAAACTTCCATCATTGTCTGCTTATTGGGGTTACCGGAAGCAAAGGTAAGACCACTACTACAAATATGTTATATCAAGCCTTAACGAGTCTTGGTGTTAAAACAAGTTTGGTATCTACCTTAGGTGCACGGATTTTAGATAAGGAACTTGAAACTGGTTTGCATACAAGTACCCCATCAGCTCAAGAACTAGCTGAACTATTTAACACTATGCTTGCTGTCGGCAGTAAAGTAATTGTAGTTGAAGTATCCTCGCATGGTATAGCAACAGGAAGGATAACCGGTCTTAAGTTTGACTATGGGGTTATCACAAACATCCAGCCCGAGCACTTAGATTTTCACAAAGATATAGCAGAAGTCATAGCAGTGAAAGAGACTCTAATCACACACTATTTGAAAAAGACTGGTAAAGCAATCTTAAACTATGATGATGAAAACATAAGGCAGTACGTAATGCCAAAGGTA
>CAZLZI010000009.1:0-5706 GCA_964563965.1 uncultured Candidatus Saccharibacteria bacterium | reverse complement strand
GTAGACGATAAAATAAAGATCATACTTGATTTTGCACACACTGCAGAATCTCTTGAAGCTATCTTACAAACTTATAGCACCAAGAAGTCTGGTAAGTTAATCGTTGTGTTTGGGTGTGCAGGACAGCGTGATCCACAGAAAAGAGTAAGGATGGGAGAGGTAGCAGCAAGATATGCAGATATTACCATTCTTACAGCCGAAGATCCTCGAACAGAGGAGCTGAAGAGCATTAATGATCAAATTGAGACGGGCTATAATGCGTATGCACAAGAAAACGCTTTAACAGATACTAGGCAATTATATAGATTTGATGATACTACGGAGAATATAAAATGTAGAAGTGATGCGATCCGTAAAGCCATTGATGTAGCTCTCTCAGGTGACACGATAATTTGTGCAGGTAAGGGACCTGAAAAAAGTATGTGTTTTGGCACTACAGAGTATGAGTGGGATGAAAAAGCCGAGATTATTAGACTGTATTCTTCTTTGAAAGTTAATTAATATATGATTTCAAGACTTGAGATATCTCAGACCAATTTGTTGCATAATTATAAAGAGTTTGACAAGTATTTAAATGGTAAAAGTGAAATAATTTCTGTTGTGAAGTCCAATGCTTACGGCCATGGTTTGAAAGAAGTGGTTTCAGTTCTAAATCCATATACTTCAATCTTTATGGTTGACGATATACAAGAGCTTGAGTCAATTCGAAAGTTTACTTCTAAAGCTGTACTAGTTTCAGGATACGTCGCCAGTGAGGATCTTGAACGCGCCATCGAACTAAAGTGTATATTAAGTCTTTATGATATACCTAGACTTAGACTACTCAACCAAATAGCAAAAAATAAAGCGCACCAAGTACAGATACATATTAAGGTAGATGCATTACTTGGGAGGCAAGGCGTAATGTTAGAAGATTTTGAAGTTTTTTTAGCAGAGCTCTTAAATTGTACAAACGTTTCTGCAATTGGTATATATTCTCACTTTTCAGATCTTGAAGATACAACAAACTTACGTCATTCTAAAAACCAAATAACTATGTTTAACAAGTTTCTAGCTCTAGCGCATAAGAATGGTTTAACTAACCTAAAAACTCACATGTGTGCTACAGCTGGTACATTGGTGTTTCCAAAACTTAATTATGATTATGTAAGACTGGGCATTGGTCTGTATGGTTTATGGAAGTCAGAAAAACTCCGTGCAGCATTTGCATCACAAATTGAGTTAAAACCAGTGCTATCGTGGAAGACCATAGTTGCACAAGTTAAACACATTCCACAAGGCTACCCGATTAGCTACGGCTGTACTTTTATAGCTCCGTCTCCGATGGTAGTAGCAGTAATACCGCAAGGTTATAGTGATGGTTATCCTAGAAACTTGAGTAATAAAGCGGAAGTCTTAATTCATGGCGCTCGCTGTCAGATTCTTGGAAGAATAGCTATGAATATGTTTGTAGTTGATGTATCTCACTTAACTGATGTAAAAGCTGAAGATGAAGTTGTATTAATAGGTGAACAGGGTACCAAAGTAATTACAGCTAGTGAGTTAGCAATAGCATCCATAAATTATGAAATAGAAGCAAGACTAAATTCGCTAACTCCTCGAATTCTTATTTAATACAACAAGTTTTTAGTCCACCTCATACCGAATCTTTTTAATAAAACTATATGTAGCTCCTTAGTAAGATTTAAAGAAGTTCATGTTATCTCGTATATTCTTTCTTGCTTTAGTTAAAAATAGACAATATGCAAAAGTTGTAGGTCATAGTGACACAGGCTACTATTAGTAAATGCCCAATACCGCCAAACTAACTCACGAGAAACCGTCAATTACCACACTTACCGAGCTGTATCTGGACAGTAAATTGCCTTGTATCCGCAAAGGTATCGTATTAGAAGATCCAAAGCTGTATAAGTATTCACAAAAGGATCCAACCATAGCCTTTGATCCACGCACGCATATTTGGCATCTGTATTTTACTAACTGTGAACCCCGTGGCTTTTCTATTGGCCATCTAACAACAACTGAATTAAGCGAAGAATGGCAGGAGAACTAGCCTATTAGATTGGATGGCATTACGGGCCATGGCATCGCAGCCCCCGGAGTGGAGTTCTATAACAATCGGTTTTGGCTTTTAATACAACAAGAATTCTCACGACCAAACGGCAATATTTATACCTACTCTTCAACTAATGGCTATAACTTTACTTATGAAGAAATAGCTTTAAAATCTATACCCGATTCTGTGGAAGCGGGGATTTATGATGCCGCCGTTAAAACTGTAAGTGGCGATTTATATCTAATGTATTCAGGTTTTCCATATCCATACAAAGATATGAATAATACAGCCTATGCTGGTATACATGGCGATATTTATTTAGCTAAATGTGGAAATGTTGATAATACTCAAAGTGAATGGACGCGAATTGGTTCTATTATTAAACATGAGGATATACCGTTTCACAATGGGCATACTGCGAAAAATAGAGAGTGGGGACTAGAGGGTTGTGATTTTATTAAATTAGAAGATAAATCAATTCTCTTAACAGGCGTTTGCTTTTTAAAAAACGGTAGACGTGGTCACAGACAGAGAATATTTGTAGTACATGCAGCATCTATAACAAGTAACTTCAAAGTGATCGGTATACTATCTAATCCAATTAATGATTCGGGAGCTACAGAAAATGGACATCCTTGTATGGCAAAAGTCGGCCAAGATGTTATGATTTTCATTCAGTTCTATAAAGACAAGCGCTGGCAGATAGGATCATTAGTTATTAATGAGACTGAATTGCTTAAGCATTTTTAACTTTATCTTTACTGCTCTTTCCAGTGGTTATTGAAGAATCTTCTTCTAATAAAGTAAATAAATCCAGAGCATTTTTAAATGATTGGTCCATATTGAAGTATTTATAATTCGCAAGTCTACCAACAAAGTATATGTCGGTTAGCTTCTCTGCCTCTTCTTTATACTTAGTAAAGATTTCTTGATTTCTATTGTTAGGCACAGGGTAATATGGTTCACCTTCTGCAACGGAGTATTCATAGCAAATAGTCGTTTGCTGATGTTTTTGCTTTGTCATATGTTTAAATTCGATTATTCTTGTAAAATCACCATCGACTAACTCCGGATAATTTATGACAGAGTTTTCTTGAAAATATTCTTTATCTATGGTTTCAAAGACAAAGTTAATTGACCGGTATTCAAGTTTTTCTTTCAAGCTATGCTTAAAGTCAAAGAATCTGTCAATGGGACCTGTATAAAAGAGATTTTGGTAACCAGTGAGTTGATCTTTCACATCAAAGTAGTCTGTATTGAGTATGACAGTTATATTAGGATGTTTAAG
Organism: uncultured Candidatus Saccharibacteria bacterium; assembly: GCA_964563965.1. Taxonomy (GTDB): domain Bacteria; phylum Patescibacteriota; class WWE3; order UBA101185; family UBA10185; genus CAZCAQ01. The sequence continues at coordinate 2,362 of CAZLZI010000009.1, read as the reverse complement.
TATTTTTTCAAACATTTGTGTATACCCGCCTTCAGGTAGCGCTTGATATTTATCACTAAAATACCTGTCGTCAAAGTTAGTTCGAACAGGAATTCTATTTAAGACTGATGCATCTAGTTCTTCTGGGTATTTATCCCACTGTTTTTTTGTATAGTGTCGAAACATCTTTTCATAGAGCACAGGACCTACTTTGGAAATTGCTGCTTCTTTACCATTCTTTGGTTCTGTTATTTTAGGAGTATTGATGTCTAACCAATGTTTCATTTCTTCTTCAGTTTGAATATTAGTACCAAATAGTGCATTAACAGTAGTAATGTTTACAGGAATTGGGACTTTTTTTCCATCAACATTTGCTAACACTTTATGTTCGTATTGATACCACTTGGTGAATTGATTTACATACTTCCAGACATCCTCGAATTCAGTATGAAATAAATGTGCGCCATATTTCGATACTAGTATACCGTCCTCGTTATAGTAGTCATAACAGTTACCTGCTATATGATTTCTTTTCTCAAATACTACTACAGTCTTGCCAAGCTGTGCGTATTTATTAGCTAGAGTAGCTCCTGATATACCAGCTCCTACTATTACGATGTCAAAGTGTTGTAAGTTTCTCAAAGTGAGTTTGCTTTAGCATTTCCAGGCAGTTGTTCTACCATGCTCCCCGTTTTTTCAGTTCTCTCTTCCAAAGCTTGTTCAAGTAGCTTATTCATATCCATAACCGTTGTATCCCAAGACGTTTTATCAATTATGGCTTGCTGGAGAGTTTGTCTTTGTAGTCTGTGGTCTAGTGTTTCAGTTAGATAGGAGGTTATGGCATTAGCGAAGCTTTCTGCTGTACGCACTATTCTTACTTCTTTTGCATAGTCTCTAACTACATCGTATATGGGTGTAGAAATTATTGGTTTTAAAGCAACCATGTATTCCAATGTTTTAGTTGGACTAATAAATTTGGTAGATTTGTTTAACGCAAAAGGCATCATACAGATATCAAATGCTTTGAGATAATTCGGTAGTTTTTTATAGTTTTTTGATCCAAGGTAGTAGATATTATTTGCCTTCGGTAAATCTTCTGGGACTATCTTTACTACTGGGCCAATCATTACAAAGGAAACAGTGGGAAGTTTTTCTGCTGTTTTTTCCAATAATTTAAGATCTATTCTTTCATCAATAACGCCATAGTAACCGACAATGGGTTGGGGAATAGTCTTTAAATCCAGAGCTACTTTAGTTTCTTTCTTCAGCGCCTTAACAAAATGCTTTTGGTCAACTGAACTTGGAAAACAATGTATATTGGAGTTAAAGTTACTTTTTGCCTCAAATAATGATTTACCGCCAGTAAACACAATATCCGCCAGGGATAGTAAGGTGCGCTCTTGCTTCAATAATTCATTTGAAGCACCTTTAAAGTTATTTAGTTCATCCATGCAATCGTATACAGTTAGTTCGGGTTCAAAATGGTTTAGGATATCAATATAGGCAGCAGTGTAAAACCAGAATATTGGTTTATTAACCTTTAACTTTGTAATGTAAGTATTGAGAATTGGATGTAGGTCAAGAGCTAACCTTGAGTTATCTATTCTAGGTTGGAGTATTGTTACATTTCCATCTTTAATACTTTTTACTGTTCGTTTATAACTTTTGTCAGCTCCGATCGGTTCTTCAACAAAAATGACTTTTCTGCTTTTAGCCATTCGGGTTAAAATGTGTTGAGGTCTTTGAGTTACAAACTGCCATCTTAAGTGAGAGAAAACGATTAAATCATTTACACTAAATCTGGAGGATTCTAATTCTGAAACTTTGATTGTTTTCATTTTTAGATAGTACGATTTAGGTGTATGGATGAGTTTAGAGTATGGTTATAACTTAGTAAGAGTTTTACTAGGTGTTATTATAGAAACAACCGCAGTACTTACTTTATAAAACAAATTTGTAGGATCATTATGGTGGAAACTGCCTTTTATTTCTTTATAGCACTTCTAAAAACTAAGAAATCCAGAAAAAGTGTGTAAGGAAGACTACTACAATACCTTCACTCCAAGTAAATACTATCTAGACGTAAATTAAACTTTAAAAATACAAGTATGCGGTTCATTTCAGTTTTCCTGATCGCATTAGTCTTTTTTCATCTCATTGTATCGAGTGTAAGCTCAGGCTATAGAAAAACAACATAGGTACTTTATTTGAACATCCATTATGTCGATTAATGCCCTTTTACAAACCAGTATATACAGATCCATCTGCGTGTATGCATGGGTTTAAAAGGACACTCTTGTACCACTTTTAAATTGACCTCACTTGTGAAAAAGAAACCAAAGTAAGTTTTATATTACTAGCGTTCAGGAATTTTCTAGTTTTT
>CAZLZI010000008.1:25014-27470 GCA_964563965.1 uncultured Candidatus Saccharibacteria bacterium | reverse complement strand
CCATCCTGCATTACATACTCTTTACCCTCCAACCTTATTAAGCCCTTATCTAAGGCTCCTTTCCATGTTTTGCATTCAACATAGTTTTTATAGCTACACACTTGAGCACTAATGAATCCCCTTTCAAAATCCGTATGGATTATACCTGCTGCTTGTGGTGCCTTAGTACCAATCTCATAAGTCCAAGCATGTACTTCCTTAGGTCCAGCTGTAAAGTAGGTTTGCAAATTTAGTATGTTATATGCCCTAGTAATAAGCTTATCCAAACCACTGACATTTATACCTAACTCCTGCATAAAAGCCTCTCGGTCTTCTCCTTCGAGCGATGCAAGTTCTTCTTCCAGCCGAGCTGAAATTTTAATCGCATGTTGCGCATCAAACCCATATTGAGTATTACTTGTATCTATAAGCTCCTCTATGCCTCTACCTAATGCATCCTCTGCTACATTTAGTACGTAAATCATAGGCTTTTGGGTTAATAAATTAAGCTCTTTTGCGATCTCAAGCTCTGCATCAGATAAATCTGCTGCAGATGCAGGTTTTCCCAATTGCAAACATTGAGCAATCTTATTACACACCTGGCCGATATCACCTTGTACAGAAGCCTTTGACCTCCTTAAATCATCCGCTAATTTTTGGGCTTTTTTCTCAATGGATTGAAGATCGGCAAAGATTAGCTCCATATTTATAGTATCGATATCTGTAAGTGGATCAGTTGAACCTTCACGAATGATATTTGAATCAGTAAACACTCTAACCACATGAACTATGGCATCAACTTCTCGTATGTGACCCAAGAATTGATTACCTAACCCCTCCCCTTTATGTGCTCCTTTAACAAGACCAGCGATATCATAAAACTTAACTACAGCAGGGATAACTTTTTCAGGTACTTGTTTGTGGGAGATTTTGGCACCGTATTCATCATTAATAAGACTTGCCAGTCGTGTAAGCCTAGGATCCGGAACATCTACTATCCCAACATTAGGTTCTATAGTGGCAAATGGGTAATTAGCCGCTAAAGCGACTTGTTTTTTTAGTAGTGCATTAAATAATGTAGACTTCCCTACATTAGGAAGTCCAACTATACCTATTGAGAGGTTCATGTAAGCTCCTTTGTATTAAGTTTTTTAACAGGTGTGTATGCATAAATCAATGCTTCTTTTTGAGTGGGGTGCTCCCCTCTCAAAAACCGCTCTAAGTATCTCTTGTTTCTGTTGAAATGACAAACCTTTTAATGCAGCATAATAGCTCTATCAAAATTTTCAATTTACATAAGTTTGATTATACAGATACTACAATGACTGTTAGAATCTGAAACATGTCAACAACTGATTTTGCAGAAAAATATATAAGTACACAGTGGGCTTCTTTTTTAGATCATGCCGTTTTACATTTGGATAAAGCAGCAAGAGTGTATGCAAAAAACAAAACCTCAGATAGGGGTAAGGGAGGTTCACGGATACTAATAGCTAACTCTGAAAACTTTGAGTCTAGTAGTGCTTTGGTAGCATGCATAACTAGCCTTGAGGGTTTTGCAAACGCAGTTCCATTTCAATATAACTTGGAGGGATTTAATAGGTGGAAAAACTTAACATGGAAGGTAAAAAACATTGGAATAACATACCCCAAATTATTAATATTTATTACGGAGCTTACAGTTTGCAGAGATGCTGTCATACATGGTCATATCTGGCTAAAGAGCCGAAAAAGCGATGGTGTATCTTATGACTTAAAAGAAGTACGCTCTTATATGTGGAAACCGTTCAAAACAAGCTTAGATAAGAAATTTAACGCAAATGTGAATTGGAAAAAGCGACAAACCAACCTATTACACCTACATGTGATTCCAATTGATATATCTTTCTTGGACGGATTGAAGGCACTAAAAGTGCTTACTTCAGTATTAGAGGATTTCTATAGGCAGCATGAAGTATCATGGCGACCGGCAATGTTTCCGCACAAACAGGAAGGTTTTTCACAAGAGGCACAAACGGCTCTTTATCATCACCATAAACCTACAGAATGGGTGAAATACTTTGAATCAAAACTCAATAAAAGGGACTTGAAAGAATATACGACTTGTACTGAAAACCTACCGTAGCTATAGGAATGTTTAATTTCATTTATAGATAATACCTGTGCTATACATTTTGGAAGCTTAGAGTTAGTTATTTTATCTTTATTTGTCTACTAGTTAGAAGCTTATCAAGATTAAAAAACGGTTTATCTGCTCTTATATAAGTGTTTACAACTCCTGATGGCCTAATAAATCCACTAACTGCCACATAATCATCTATTGCATAAGTAACTGTTGTATATCTCTCATCTCCAAACTCGCCAATTCTAATAGCATTAACATGAGGCATCATAGGAGGATATGTACCAGCACGTGCTTCATTACACGAAGCAATGAATTCAATTGGGGAAACACCATACTCCTTTGCAAAGCTGTT
>CAZLZI010000008.1:0-24914 GCA_964563965.1 uncultured Candidatus Saccharibacteria bacterium | reverse complement strand
TACACGAAGCAATGAATTCAATTGGGGAAACACCATACTCCTTTGCAAAGCTGTTCCTTGACTTGCCCTTATTGTTGTATTCGGGCCTGCCCACGAATGGCACATGAATTCATGCTCAACCCGCACTCTTTCGTATTCATCTGTCTTAGTTAAATGATCTACTTTTGGTGTCTCTGACATCATTACAAGTATAGCAAAAGATTTTCTACTACCGATTTCGAAAATACTTACTTAAATACGAACGGTAAGAATATTTGGAGTGTTTTTGTACTATCAAAGTAACTTTATATGATAACATTTAAGTAAATGTATAGGAAAATACTGCCCTACCTACTTATAGCACTATTTTTGATGGGGCATACCTATGCTGTTGATATCATCGCACCAACTACTACCTATACCAAAACACCTACTAATCCCGATGGTAAAAATGGCTGGTATAAATCCATAGTCTCCTTTGAACTTCAAGCTACAGACCTTGATAGTGGTGTCAAAGACATTAATTACCGTATTGATGGCGGGTCGTGGCAAACTACCTCGTTTAATAACACCATCAATCTTGCACCTAATCCATCTTTTGAAACTTCTGGAGCTACAAGCTCGGGACTTGCATCTTGGGACGCAACTGTTGTTGATGCTCAAGGCACGTATACCCGTGATGTAACAGACTTTTTAACTGGGTATGCAAGTGCTTCCGCTAAGATTTCTGCAACTGGTGGAACTTGGCACGGCATTAATAATAAAGACACATTTTCAGCTACTACTCCCCTCTCTAGCATGACCTCAAGCATTTATGTAAAAACTTCCTCTCTTGCAGGGAGTGTTAACTTTAAAATGTATTCTATTGGCGATGATAATACTGTCCAGTTACTAGCTACTAGTTCATCAGTAACAACCGATGTTAACTGGACCAAACTAACCTTAGACTACACGGTCACGCAAACTAATTCGGTAGGAGTATATATGGATGTAGGTATAGCAGGCAGCGGTACGGTTTATCTAGATGCAGCAACAATTACTGCAAGTATTTTATCTACAAAAACCAACTTTACTGTCGCAAATGATAACGCAGATCATACCGTAGAATTTTATAGCGTTGATAATACAGGCAATGCAGAAATATATTCATGCGTTGCACCTATAAAAAACTGTGTGAAGTTCAAGCAAGATATGACTCCCCCAGGTAATTGGCATGATTCGGGTGCTATTAGAGGTATTATTGGTTCTAGCCATGAACTATATGTTTATTCCACTGTGGATGACGATACGTCAGGGTTATCCATCTTATCGGATAGATACACCTATCAAACAGATGCAAACCCTGGATCATTTGGGAGATTTTCTAACTTACTAAGCTGTAATAGCACGTGGCAACCGGGTGTACCTGTAATACTTATCACACCGCCTTTTTCCAATGGAGCAAATTCTGGAACAATGATCACATTAAAAACAGATTTTTGTAACAATGACTGGAAAACATGCAAAACGGTTAGATTTGAAGCAGAAGATATGGCAGGTAACCGCGCATCGAAAGATTATTGTATTAATGGCCCTTGGATAAAGTTTTCAAACGAAGGAAGTGTAAGATCAAATCAAAATATCAGTATGTTGTCCGAAGCCGATGGCGATAACTCTGATGGTCTTGTCGAAGCTTCAGGGAATTTGATTGATTTCTTCACCTCATCTAAAAACTTTGAGCTTAAAAACGCACCGGTTATTATAGGCAAAAACTACAACTATTTCTGGAATTTAACAGGGAGTAAAACAGCGTTAAATACAGCTCTTGTGGCTTCTACTGGCGTCTATTATAAAAATAGTAATTTTACAGTGAGCTCATCCGCGCTACCCAATGCTTACCGTACTTCTAATTTTTCACAAGTTGTCTTTATTAATGGTGATTTAACTATCAATGCTGATATAGATACTACAACCCAAACTGCCGTTCTTTTCATAGTAAGCGGAGATGTCAATGTTGCAAAAAATGTAAAGTTAATAGAAGCGGGTATATTTGCAGAGGATGATTTTTTTACGGCATATAATATAAGTGAAGGCGAAGCATCAGACACACTGGTTATGCGAGGCATTTATAAAGCAGATAAATTTGTTTTCCAGCGAACACTCCAGGGCACTAATAATAATGATGTCCCGTCAGAAGATATCATTTATGAACCTAAGTTTTTGCTCCAAATGAAACAGTTTTTTGGGAACTACAATATAAAATGGGAATCTGGTGAGTAAAGCTTAGGCTTTTCTTTTAAGTTTAAAAGAACCAGCTATATCTTCTACAACAAACCCTTCTGCTTCGATTGCTTTTCTAAGTAAGTCAGCTTTGTCCCAAATACCGCTCTTTCTATATTCAAATCTAGTTCGTGCCATATCAATTACCGCTACTGGGATTTCATAGCCAATATGATCAGAAATATTAAAACCTAGCACTTCATCCATCTTTACTAAAGTTGCAACTTTCACCGGATCCGGGACAGTTGATTTAATAAGCTCCCACATGATAGATAATGCCTTAGGTACATTTAGATCCGCGTTCAAACTATCTTTAAATCTTTCAAGTATCTGTTTGTCGGGAAGCGCATTCTTTTCTTCTTTATAACTTCCAACAACGTCGTAAAGCTTATTTAATGCATTTTGCGAGTGCTGCATGGCATCCCATGTAAAATTCTGATTGGTACGATAATGCGCATTCATATAAAAATAGCGTAGAACTAAAGGATCAAAGCCTTTATGTTTTATATCTTCTATGGTGTACCCGTTGCCAAGACTCTTACCCATCTTCCCCCCATCAACTTGAAGAAAAGCTACATGTAACCATGTATTTACAAATTTGTGTCCTGTCGCACATTCACTTTGCGCTATTTCATTAGGATGATGAATCATTTTATGATCCTCCCCGCCCATGTGTAAGTCTAGAGTCACGCCTAGTTCTTTCATAGACATAGCAGAACATTCAATATGCCATCCAGGAAAACCTACACCCCAAGGAGATTCCCATTCCTGCCACCTTGTTTTATCTGTTGGGGAAAATTTCCACAGTGCAAAGTCCGCAGCATTTCGTTTTTCAGCATTAGGCTCAATTCTTGCCACTTCTTTGATACTTTCTTTTGTCATGCCAGATAAGACGCCATAAGCTGCGTATTTAGAGGTGTCAAAATAAACACCATCAGATATTTGATAGGTAAAGCCTTTTTGTTCCAGACTTTTGACTAGTTCTATTTGTTCTTGGATATAGTCTGTAGCGCGTGTAAATTTCTTTGGCTTCTTGAGATTTAGAGCTTCATAGCTTTGGGTAAAATCTTGAATATAGAAATTAGCAATCTCTTTGGCACTTCTGCCTTCTTTTTCAGCGGCTTTTTCAAGTCTATCCTCACCTGTGTCTGCATCTCCAAGATTATCCCCTGTTAAGTGCCCTACGTCAGTTAAGTTCATAATATATGACACTTTTAACCCATTGAATAACAACGTTCGATGTAAAAAGTCAGCCATAGCAAATGTTCTAAAATTTCCTATGTGCTGATAAAAGTAAACTGTAGGGCCACATGTATAAAAAGTGATGTTTTTAGGATCAATTGGTTTAAACTCTTCTGTTTGACGAGTCAAAGAATTATGAAGATAGATGGTCATTTAGGCGATTGTAGAATTATTTAGGCTTGATATCAAGAACAACGTGTAAGTATCAAAGCATAGATGCAACACCATTAGCTGGTTTTGCGCGCATTAATTCATCGTAATTTTTAATATCCTTATATCTAATACCTGCAATTGGACGATTCTCAAACACTCCTGTTGTCATAGTAGCGATCCCAAACAACTGTTCAAAAGGCCCTCGCCTTATTTGGTTGGCAATAACTACAGAATTTAAAAGTTTGTCTTCTTTTGAGTGTATTCCTGCTATGTAAACTATATGATCCCCGCTATCGGTTAGATATACTCCCGAATTACGCCAGTAAAGATAATAATCTAGAAATACATACATGAAAACAAGAAAGGGTACTATACCACTCATAGCTTTTAATGCAGTCTCCGATAGAATAATGAAGAGCATCATAAACAACAGTATACAGCCAAAAAACAGTATGGTGCTTTTATAAAAGAAGTAATAGTTTGATATTCCAATAATTCTTTTAGAGTTGGATTGCATAGTTGAATTGTACTCCTGCGCCATTTAGTTTCAAGCTACCCTGACACAGAAAGTCTGTATGTAACAACCTAGTATGTGTGAAACAAACGCTTTCACCAAGACCTACAATAAAGTTAGAGTAATGATCTCACAAGTGGAGGATCCTACTTATTTTATAACTTTAAAAAACTACTACCTATCTTTTTAAAACCTGCTAGTATTTAAAAGTTACATGAAATTAAACCTGCCTATTACTAAATACGTCTTCTATCTCGGCGCATTCGCAGTACTTGCATCGACTAGCTATGCTCAAACTACTGGGCAATTTGGCCATACCATGATCTGTGGAATTGGTCAGATATTTAATCCTGCAGTTAAAACAACTACAGATGGAAGACTCCCCACTTGGTGGGACTATTACGATAAAACTCCTTGTGCGGTTGTGAGATCACAACCTTCTACTGCTCCTGAAGCTACTAGACTTAAGGGTTATTGTAGTCCGTTCCCTAACAAAACATCTCCTGTGTCTAATACCGCTCCATTCTGCCAAGGTGGTAATGGTGAAAAGGTAAATGGCTATGTCTGTAACACTGGGTCTATCTCTTCTCATTCATGCGGTGCAACAGCTCCTGCTGACTACGAAGTAACTAACCTCTCCAGTGGATCAAAACTCTCTCTTGGAGATCTTAAGAATAGATTCGCCTCAAACTATACCTGTGGTCAAACAGTCCAACTCGATGTCTTTAACCAAACCTGTACTAATGACATGATCTTTAAACATTATGACAATTTGATTAAGAACAATGTGGGTAGTGGAGATCAGAATGGGGATGGCGTTGAAGATATCATGGAAGCAAGATACTTTGTTAATGATGCTAATGGAACTCCTACCTTTTGTTTAGCTAAAGACTCCTTTGTTTGGTATACAGGAGACTGTGAGAAAAAGAATCCAGCATGTGTACTCAATGGCTCAACCAGTGATATGTATGTAGGTGACTCTAGAACATTCTCTTCAACATCCAGTGATGTTGATGGAGGTTCTATGTGGTTTACAGGGATATACTCATCCCCTACCACTACTGAGTCTTGGACTACCATAGCCACATCAAACTCTAACTCTACAGGTGGTACATTTACCTGTCCTGCTGTTGGTAGTTACCATATAGTCTGTAATGCCAGAGATGATGAAAATGTCTTCTGTTCTGGTAACCCATTCACTCACCCATTTAATGATTGTGGTCCTAATGATCACAAGATTGTGCGATGCCTTAATAATCCGTCTGTAAAAGCTATTACAATAGACAAAACTCTTGAAGAAGCCAAAGACATCTATGAAGCTCAAGACTATGTTAAATTCAAGATTGTAGTAAAAAATACAGGCAATACACCTTTGGAGAATACTACTCTTGAAGACATAATTCCTATCTTAACTAGCTTTGATGAGCTTAAAACAAGAGAGGCAAATGGGGGTACCAACCCTTGGACATGTACAAATGGTGTATGCAATGCAAATTTAGGCACCTTAACTGCCAATGCATCCAAGACTTTATATTTTGTGGTTAAAGTACTCAATTACACAGCAACAGGAGATATTCGTTCCAACAATAAAGCCTGTGTCACGGTGCTGGGCTTGCCTAAAGAGTGTGATGAAGTACCGTTTGACTTAAAAGATCTCCCCCACCCTGTCAAATCAATTAGGATTTCAAAAATACTAGACCAACCAAAAACAACCGGCACATCCCCCTATAAAGAAAATGACAAAATTGCATTTTTGATAGAAGTCAAGAATACAGGCAATGAGGAACTTACTAATGTTGTACTAACAGACACTATTCCTGTACTTACAACATTTCTGCCTGAAGAAACTAGAGCACTAAATACAGAGATCGGCTTTACTCGTGAGTGGGGCTGCCAAGCAGGCAACTGCACATTGAATTTAGGCTCACTTGCAATAGGACAAAGCATAAAGACATACTTTGTCGCAAAGGTATCCCATTATGAAATCTATGATGAAAGTATTGTCTCCCAAAACAGAGTATGTGTATCAACCACAGGTGTTGCAACCTCATGTACCACAGCAACTTTTAACCTCTTAAAACTTACCCGCCCAGGAGGCAGCTCAATTGACATAACTAAAGAACTATTTATCACTGATGATTCTCCAAGCCAACCTTTTGAGGAGAATGATAGTATTATCTTTAAAATAAAGGTTAAAAACGACGGTGAAACTGATCTAACAAGTGTACAACTCGAAGATATAGTTCCTACACACACAGTTTTTGATAGTGAAACAACAAACTCGTTAAATGCAGGCTGGAATTGTGATGGAGCCTCTTGCTTTAAATCACTAGGAGTTTTAGCCCCTACCCAAGAAGACACTATTTTTTATGCAGTTAAAGTTTTGCCTGTTGAGCAAAACAGTGGTACTGATCTTAAGTCAGAAAATGCAGTTTGCGTTGAAGCAATTGGTACCAACCCAGTAGATGTTTCTGACTGCGACAAAGTTACCTTTGATATTAAAGATAGTGAAGAAGATGTTGAAGAAGAGGAACAAGAAGAAGGAGAAGACGTCAGTATAAGCAAAAAGGTAAGATTAGAAGGCCAAGATAGATGGGAAGACAAAATATCGGATGTGTCAAAGGATGACATAATTGAATTTAAGATCAAAGTAGAAAATAAATCAGGCAACAACACAAGCTCTATAGATGATTTAAAGATGGAAGATAAATTACCAGATGAACTGGAGAAGATTAATGGAAGCTTAACAGTGTACTGGGATGACTTTGATCAAGATGAAGATAAAACATTTATTATAAAAGCAAAAGTCAGACCTTCTGAATTCGATGGTAATACCGATGAGTGTGTTGATAATAAGGCGATTGTACTTATAGATGGCGATGAAGAAGATGAAGCCGAAGCAACAGTTTGTTACAGTAATGTGGAACTAGCAGAACTGCCAGATACTGGAGCAGGTACAAATATAACTATCTTCTCACTTGGCGTATTACTTCTTGGTATTTACTACAGAAGACAGCTTCACAAACAACACGCTCTTACCAGAACTAACTAATGACCGTATGTACTTTGTTAATGAATATCTAGTTCACATATGACGACCAAGAAGACTAACCCCCATCAAAACCAACCGGCCTTCTCAATTGAAGCAGTACAGGAGTTAGCAATAAGTTATGGTGCAGCCGCTTCAGATCCAGCTACTATCGAAAGGGTGACAGATGGCAGCTACGCTCCCGTTTACACTCTTGGGAGTCTTGCAGACGGAGAAGGCTATTTTAGTCTTGGAACTAAAGAGGAGAAAAAAACCTAAAACGCTCCTCTACCCTCCAGTGCTCTTGTCAATGTATTGTCATCAGCATATTCTATATCGCCACCAACAGGCAAACCTCTAGCTATACGAGTTACCTTTACATGAGGAAATGAATTTTTGATGAGTTTTGCTATATAGAGAGCTGTAGACTCCCCTTCCATGCTTGTACTTGTTGATAAAATAACTTCTATGGAAGCCACAGTGTTGGCTGTTAAACGGTCTATAAGCGCATCGATATATAATTCATCGGGACCAATATTCTCAAGTGGGTTAAGCAGACCATGCAGAACATGATATGTGCCTTTAAAACCTGTCTTTTCGAGAGCATACACATCTAGCGGTCCTGAGACTACTGCAATTAGTTGTTTATCCCTAGTGTAGTCAGAACAAATACTACAAGTAGTTTGATCTGAAATGTTTTTACACACATCACACTTCTGAATGTTCTTTTTAAGCTCTGAAAAAGACTTCCCCATATTATCAAGATCCAGTTGGGGAAAATTTAAGAGATAAAAGGTAAGTCGTTGCGCAGTCTTAGGTCCTATACCAGGGAGACGCTCAAAAGTATCTATTAAGTTGGAAATTGATTTGGGTATTTTCACGAGTGTATTTAACTACATAGGAAGGCCACCGTCAAAAATACCTATGAGATTTTCTGAGGTTACCTGAACTGTAGTACTTCCAACAGGGCTTATATTAAGATCAGTTAACTCCCCTGTTTCAAACTTGTTGCGTGTCTTTGGCTTCTGATCTGACAATGAACATTTTATTCTTTTTACTGTATCAAAATGAGCCTTTATGGCAGACTCTACCATTTCTCTATTCTTTACATTCTCAAGCCGCTCTTTATGAAATTTATATGTCACTTCCAGGGTTAGTTCGCCTGCGACAAAATAGATAGGTTTTGAGGACTTCAGAAGGGCGCTAATCGAATTATTTGACTTAGAGGCGTCTTTTACTATCTCATCCCATTTAGCGAGAATACAGTCAACAACAGACGTGTCACTAGGTGCTAACACTTCTGTTTTCTCAATGGTAAGGGTTGTAGAAGATACTTGTTTTAAAAAAGCTAACGATATGTCATCTTGGGATCCGTCTTCTTCAGTTGGCTCATTGGCTATGTTTTGAGTCTTAGACCCGCTATCTGCTTTTGGTGAGTTATTGGCTACAGTATTATCAGACTCGCCTCTGGAGCACAAACGGGTAAAGGCTATCTCTAACGGTAATTCAGGAATAGGATATGTTTTTATTTTAATGGCGGCATCAGCTAACTCTTCCAGATAAGCTACTAGTTCTTGAAAGGTTAGTAAAGACGTGTGCGTTTCTATTACAGCATTGCTCTCCTCTTTATCTGTAACTCCAGCTTTTCTAAGTAACACAGCTCGAAAGTAGTACAACAGATCACTTGTGTAGGCAGACAAATCAACACCTAGCTGACTTAGTTCTTTTAAAAGTGTTAAAGAAGAAGCCAAGTCATGGGTAATAAGACTGTATGCAAGATCAGCCACTTCAAGCTTGGAAGAGGCTGTGTGTAAGCCTCCCTCGATTGCCTGCTCCAACATCGTTTCAGCGTCTCTAAATCCACCTCTAGCTGCTTTGGCAATAGTTTCCAATTGGCTTTCGAGAAGCTTTTTGCTTTTCTTGGACTTGTCATACTCTTCTTGGGTCTTAACAAGTACCACACCCTCTGACTCACAGATACGTTTAAGTTTTTCAAGTAATTGGGCAAGAGTTGCACGTCTAAATTTATGCACTAGGCATCTTGATTTTATAGTTTCTGGTACTTTATGTTCTTCAGTTGTACACAGAATAAACACAACATGTTTTGGCGGTTCTTCAAGTGTTTTAAGCAATGCATTAAATGCCTCAGTTGTAAGCATGTGGACTTCATCTATGATGTATATTTTACGCTTACCCATAACAGGCAGCAGTTTTACTTTTTCTCGTAAGGCTCTGATATCATCAATTCCTCTGTTGCTAGCAGCGTCAATTTCTAGTAAATCTACAAACGATGAGGTTTGTATTGCCATACAGTTTTCACACGAACCACAGGGTTCACCAAGCTCAGGAGTTAAACAATTAAGAGCTTTGGCAAGTAGTCTGGCAACTGAGGTCTTACCGGTACCACGTGGTCCAACAAAGAGATAGGCATGTGATGTTTTTCCTGCTTGTAATTGCTTAAGAAGAGATTCTACCGTCTCATTGGGTCTGGAGATTTCGCTAAATGTCTGTGGGCGGTAACGTGTGTAATACATAGATTTTTAGTTTAGAGTGTTTTTACAAAAGATTCAAAGTTTTTACTAATTAGCTCTAATTCTACTGTTGTGAAATCACTTAGAACATAATCATGGAGATCAAATTTGGCTGTTGTAGGTCTACCCACACCAATTCGTAATCTTACAAAATCAAGAGTTCCTAAGTGTTGGGCTATACTTTCAACTCCATGATGCCCCGCAGAACCACTATTCTTTACAAGTTTTATTCTCCCTAAATCCAAATCTGCATCATCATGAATTACCACTAACTTAGATAGATCATACTTATAAAAGTGTAAAAGTTTGGAGACTGCCTCACCTGATGCATTCATAAATGTCTGCGGTTTAGCATAAACAGTGGTACCTGCTTTAAAAACTTCTGCTTTCAAATCCTTCTTCCCGAGCCAAATAGGGTCAAGATGAGTAACGATGTTGTCTATGACTACAAAGCCAATATTATGTTTAGTGCTGTGATATTTTTTTCCAGGATTTCCTAGACCTACCACAAGTTTATTTACAAAAAAGTCATTCATCACCATCGTGATGTACTCCAAGTAAATGAAGCATACCATGGGAGACAAGCTCTGCTATTTCCTCTTCCAAAGTATTCCCATATTGAGCTGCTTGTCTTTGTGCTTGATCTTTGTTAACAACAATGTCACCAAGCAAATATTGACCATCGAGCTCTTCGTCCATATTAAAAGACAGTACATCAGTCGCATAATCTTTAGCACGATACTTCTTATTTAACTCTTGGATCGTTTTATCGTCAGCTATAGAAATACTAACAGTTATGTTAGTCTTGTCATTTAAATCTGGCCGTTTTGAAAACATAGTTATTTAGATTTCTTCTGTCCAGTGAGTATATATTTTCTTACACGCTCTTTTAACAGCTGTCTTTTAAGTTCACTAGGTTTGTAATATCTTTCTCTTTTTTTGAGTTCTTTCAAAACCCCTGCTTTGTGTACTTCTCTATTAAATCTCTTTAGAGCAGCATCAAAAGACTCATTGTTTCTTATTTTAATTTTGGTCATTGTCTATTGCAATCGATCTTGTCAATTGCTAACTTGCACCTCCCATCGGTGTGTGCTAATTAAGTTTGCCCTGCAGGTTCTTCTTTTGAACCACCAAGAATATGAAAATGCTCATGTTCAAAGTGATTATAGCCTGCACCATTGTTTACCAACTTGTAACCGGTCTTGTCAAGACCAAGGTGTTTGATTGTAACATAGATAGCATCAAACATTCTATCCCAATATTGTTTATCTGCAAAAATACCTGCAAGTGTGTCCTTCTTTTCCCTATGGTGTTTATCTAGAACAAGTACATGCACGGGAGCCTGCGGATATTTGTTCTCGATTACAAGAAAATCTCCAGTTTCCAAAACTATTCTAGCTTCTTCCTGACCTGCACAGATGTTACAAAAGAGACACGCATTTCCAGTCATAAAAGAAGTATATGCTAGAAAATTCCTAATATGCAAATTGTAGGAAGCAGTGATTTGCTTTGTTAGCTTCCAAAAATAGATGTCAGATCTTTTATTGTCACTAAAGCTATAAGTAGTAGCAAGAAAAGCATACCCCATTTATGGATGGTCGTTTCAATCTTTTGCGATGGCTTCTTCTTGGTTAGGGCTTCAAAGAGTACAAATACCAACCTTCCACCATCCAGAGCTGGAAACGGCATAACATTTAAGAACGCAAGACTTAGAGATAAAATAGCCGTCAGATCCATAATACCTAAAAATGCTTCTTTACCACCATAGTCTAAAATACTGCCAACTACACCAAATATACCAATTGGACCTGAGACAGAACTTGAGACTAGTGTTGCATCTTTTTCCCTCACAGAGTCTTTAATGATATTTCCAAACGTATGCGCACTATATGACATAATATTATAAGCATGATAGAAGCCTGCTAATGGCCGTTGATTACCTTGATATGACAGCGTTACAGCCTTACTTAAACCCACACCCAAGAGTCCCTCGCCTTTATCACCATTAATAGTTGTAACTTCTACTGTTCTTAAAGTGTTCTCAAGACTGATAACATCCATCACAAGCAGTTTTACCTTCTGATTTGGTTTATCTTTTACCTGTGTCTTAACATCATTCAAGGTATATACAGGGACATTATTAATCTCAAGAATTGCTTCTCCAGATTTAATACCAGCATCGTCAGCCAAAGATTCTTCTGAAAACCCACTTATAACAGTATTGACAGTCTTTTCTTGCCCAAATTTAAAATCATAATCATATAAAAGTGGGATGGTTAGTGATTTAAAGTTTGTGATGGAGAAAAACACATAGTAAATAGCAACTCCTAGAAGAACATTCATAGTAACACCTGCTACTAGAATGATTGCTCTTTTCCAAGGACTTTTTGCACCAAAGCTTCGAGGATCTAGGTTTGCCTTTTCATCCTCCGAATCCTCACCAAGGAGTTTAACAAAGCCACCAAAAGGCAATGCGTTGATCGAATACAGGGTTTCTCCTCGTTGTTTCCCTAGCACTCTTGGCGGTAAACCAAAACCGAATTCTTCAACTTTAATACCAAACTTCTTTGCTGTGATGAAATGACCAAATTCATGAATCAAAACAAGCAAAGATAATATTAAAAAAAAGACAGCAAAGGTAATCATATTATATGGCTAGAATATCTTCTCTTTTTGCCTCTCCAAGCTCTCCAACTTCAGTTGTTATGTCTTTAACAAGCTTTTCTACTTCTTCTTTTTGAGAAAACTTTTCATCCTCCCCTATTGCCTTATCTGCAAAGCTTTTCTCTATCTCTTTGATGGCATCTTGTCTTATATTGCGAATTGTCTGTCTGGCAAGTTCCATCTTAGTACTCACCATTTTTGCAAACTCCTCACGTCTTTCTTGGGATAGAGGTGGGATAGGTATTCTAATAACACCATCTGCAGTAACCGGATTAAGTTTTAGATCACTCTCACGAATAGCTTTATCTATTATTTGTAAAACACTTTTATCCCACGGAGAAACAACAATGAGTTGAGGCTCTGGGACTGAGATAGTACCTAATTCTTTTACTTTCATTTTGGAGCCATATACCTCAACAACTAATTCCTCAATTACAACAGGATTAGCTCGCCCTGTCCTAACTTGGGCTATATCAGTTTTGAAAAAATCTAGCGCTCCGTCAAGTTTTTTAATAAGTTCAGACTTTGTCATTATTCTTTTACTGCATACCTAACAAATTTTACAAGTTCTATTTTTTCGCCCATCTTACCGATACTCTGGGTGATTAATTCGGCGAGTTTGATTGAAGGATCTTTAATATAAGTATCATTAAGAGCACTCTGGACATCCTCATATGGAATCGCACACACTTGCTTGGCTATCTCATAAGCAAGAGCTTTAAAATCCTCAGTCTTAGCTACAAAGTCAGTCTCACAAGAAAGATGCACCATACTAGCTACTTTGCCACCAGTGTGGACATAAGTTACTATAATACCTTCTCCTGCGGTTCTATCTGCTTTTTTTTGAGCCTTAAGAACACTATTTGCATTGATTAAATCTTTAGCTTTTGCGTAATCCCCGCTTGATTCCTCAAGTGCTTTTTTAGCATCCATGACACCCGCACCTGTCTCTTCTCTTAGTTTTTTAATGTCTTCCATTGATATACTCATTTTGTTAAGTCCTTTCAAAAAAATAGTACCAGTTTTATTATTCAGATAAAAGTTCTTTTGTCTTTTCTACTTCTAATGCTGGATCCTTTGTTATATGCGGAGCCTGAGTCGTTGTGACACTTGGTGTTTGGTCTGTAGCTTCTTTTACTTCCTCAAACTTTATTTCTTGGGTTTTGACTTCAGTAGCTTTTTTAGCAAATTCTTTATACCCTGCTTCTAACGCATCGCCGAGAACTTTTAGTACCGCTGCAATTGATCGCATAGCATCATCGTTACCAGGGATGGGGTAATCTACATTTTTAGGATCGGTATTGGTATCGATTAAAGCTATTACGGGTATGCCAATAGCTTTGGCTTCTTTTAATGCTGTTTTTTCTTTCTTAGCATCAATTAACACAAGCGCATCTGGGATAGAGGTAAGAGAAACTAACCCCCCAAAATACTTTTCAAGTTTGACTATTTCTCTATCAATTAACAGTCGTTCGCGTTTTGTATATTTAGTAAATTCACCTTTTTCTCGACTATCCTTATAGTCTATTAGTTTTTTAATACTTTTTCGGATCATAGGTAAGTTGGTTACAGTTCCACCTAACCAACGTTCTGTAACATACATCGCTCCACACCTAGCAGCTTCAAGAGCTACTATGTCTTTTGCTTGTCTTTTAGTACCTACAAAGATTACTTTTTTACCTTTAGAAGCGATTTCAAACAATGTTTGAGCTGCAATATCCAATTTTTCTAACGTTTTTTCTAAATCAAAGATGTGTACACCTTGTTTGCTTGTGTAAATATAGTCGAACATATTAGGATGCCATCTTTTTATTTGATGCCCAATATGCACTCTAGATGCAATTAAATCTTCTATTGTCGGAAGCTTATAGTTTTTTGTCATAGTTTTTGTTTGCTTAGTTTAAAAGTGAAAAGACGTATAGCTTAACTTAACGGCATTTTCTCTTTTACTTTTGGCTTAAATTTAATATTTAAACCTCACCTGTCGGCATGAACCGAGAGAGGTACAGGACTTGTGGATTCTAGCATATAAACACAGCGTACTCAATAATTAGTACAAGCTAGGTAATATCTTAATATTAGGTAAATGTTTTGATGCCAGAAGTAGGAATATCAAGTCTTACCATGACCAGTCCGTGTGGACACATAGGTTTGGGTCATCCTACGTAATACTTGACATTCTAACACTGCTAATTATTTAATAATGGCATGTCAAAATTGATCAACTCTATTGATAGTCTAATTTCAGAGTCCCCTGCACAAGAAAAGTTGAGAAGGGAACTAGATGTATTTCAAACACATGTGCCGGAACAACTAAGAACTCTTTGGGATAATAGAACTAGAGTGCACTCTAATTATAATGAAAAAAATGGTACGTTTGTTTCAGGGCAACCTGTTCATCATGAATCAGATGACACCCTTGAGTGGGAAACCGATGGCTTAAATTTCCTTATTGCCGAAGAACAAGCTGATATGCTAAGTATAACTATGACAGGAACAAACGAGGGGATTACCACTTATACTACAGTAACGTTTCCCAAAATGAGAGACGCTTTTCCTGAATTGAGACTATATGTAGTAGTAAAAGTACCAGAAAGGGATAACGTTGCTAATAGCACCCAGATGTCTGTAAGTCTACAGTATTCAACAACTCAATCTACACATGTAGATGGTAATACAGATATAGTGAGTAAAGAGCAACTGTTAATAAGAGGTGTTCAGGCTTTAGGAAAAATTCAACAGTATATCCCAAGCAACGCCGCTTTTACAGACGTGCAATGAGCCTTGACTTTGCTTATATAATTTCTTTATATCCTTAAGAGCAATGCTAAAGTACTCGGGTACCTTTATATTGAGTAATTACTTCTTAGCTTTTGAAGACTTAGATGCTTTTTTAACTGGTGTTGCTTTACTCTTTGCTTTCGGTTTGGCTTGAGTTAGTTTTTTATCTTTTTTTTCTACATAAGGCTCACCCGCTACAGGTATTTTCCAAGAAGCGTACTCACACTCTGGATATCTGCTACAACCATAAAAGATACGTCTTTTAGCTTTCTTTATAATTACATCTCCTTGCTGACATTTAGGACAAGGAACACCAATCTTCTCCAAGTAAGGCTTGGCATTTTTACATTTTGGATAATTGGAACATGCTATGAACTTCCCAAACTTACCCTGCTTTAAAATGAGCTTACCAGTCTGACATAACTCACATGCCCCAAACTCTTCCTGCACTTCCCCTTCCTTGAAAATGGGCTTTGCATATTTACAATCAGGAAAGCCTGAACAGCTTAAGAATTTACCGTATTTACCAAGTTTAATAAAAAGTATCTTCCCGCATTCAGGACATACCTCATCACTCTCCCCTAGTTTTGTCATATCAGTCTTTTTTAACTGAATCTCTTTTTCAGCCACATTGCGCTCAAAGGGAATATAGAAATCACGTATAACATCCCGCCACTGCAACTCGCCTTCTGCTATTTTGTCTAAACCTTCTTCAACTAGTGCGGTAAACGCATAATCAACAATTGTTGGAAAATGAGTTGCTAACATATCAGTGACAACGTATGACACATCTTCAGGCATAAAATACTTACCTTCTTTACTAACATAACCTCTACTTATAATTGTTGATATGGTAGGTGCATATGTCGAGGGTCTGCCGATTTCTAGTTCTTCTAGTGCTTTTATCAGGGTTGCATCAGAGTATCTAGCAGGAGGCTGCGTAAAGTGTTGTGTGGGCACAATAGTTACAAGCTCAACTTTATCTCCTTCTGCTAAGTTTGCGGAGAATGAAACACTGGCTTCTTCATCATCATCTTTTTTAAAGCCAAATAAATTTCCTGCCTCTAACCAGCCACTAAACTTTAATTTGCTCCCCGAGGCTCTAAATAAAAAGCGGGGGGATGACAAATCAACTGAGGTAGTTTCATATACAGCAGGAAGCATTTGACACTCTAAAGATCGTATAAAGATAAGCTTATAGATACTTTTTTCATAATCCCCCATTTTTTTAAGTTCACCCGACGCTGGATGTATATTTAAGTTTGTAGGTCGAATTGCCTCGTGTGCCTCTTGAGCATTTTTAGCTTTAGTTTTATAAAATATTGGTTTTTCCGGTAGGTAGTTCGCACCAAGTTTAGTCTGGATAAAACCGCGAGCATCATTGACAAAGTCCCCTGATAAACTTAGAGAATCAGTTCTGTGATATGTTATAAGTCCTTTTTCAAACAATTTTTGAGCAGCAGACATCGTTGTCCGTGCAGAATAAGAAAAGACATTAGATGCGGCTTGTTGAAGCGTTGAGGTTTTAAATGGTGGATAAGCTTGTCTTTTCCTTTCCCCTACCTTAAGAGCTGCTACTCCATAGGTTTCTTGCTGTGCCTCCTGACATACTTTATCAGCATCTATCTGGCTGTTAATCGCAAACTTCTTGTGGTCTATCTCGACTAAGTTTGCTTTAAACATCTCCTTGTTAGTATTTGTAAACTCACCTTCAATTGAATAATACTCTTCTTGGTTAAAAGCTGTGCGCTCTCGTTCTCGATCTACAATTAATCTTACTGCCACACTTTGAACACGCCCTGCAGATAAACCAAATCTTACTTTCTTCCAAAGTAATGGAGACAGTTTATAGCCAACAAGTCTATCTAACACTCTTCTACCTTGCTGTGCGTCTACCAGATGCATATTAAGTTCTGTGCTATGTGCAAACGCCGCTTCTATTGAAGGCTTCGTAATCTCGTGAAATACAGCTCGTTTAAATTGAGGTTTGTTCTTTATGCCATGTTGTATTAAATACTGTAAGTGCCATGAAATAGCCTCACCTTCTCTATCTGGGTCAGTTGCAAGATAGATAACATCGGCATCTTGAGCTTCTTTGATAACCTCACTAACATTTTTTTTCGCTTTATCAGAAACCACATATTCCGGTTCAAAGTTATTGGTTACATCTACCCCAAGACTACTTTGTGGTAGATCGCGCACATGCCCTAATGAAGCTTTCACAGTGTAGCCTTTACCCAAAAAACCAGAGAGTGTTTTGGCTTTTGTTGGTGATTCAACGATTACAAGGTTTTTCATACTTTCAAAGCATACAACAAATTTAAGCTTAGTCAAAATTTACCTCTGACGGTCTCTGGATAAGAGTTGCACCTCTTCGTATTAAATAATTAGTGCCTTGAGATGTTTTAGTATAGATTGTTCCAGGAATGACAAATAGTTCTTTGTTCGCATCAAGAGTGCATGAAACACTATAGTTAAACTCTTTAGCAGAAACACTTTCGGTAATAAGTATACCCGTATAAAGTGTAGCGAGCAGTTCAATTACAGGCTTATTATCTTTAAACCAAGCATGCTTAGGGATAACAAGACAACATGCGTTTTTTTCAAGTAGCTTAACAATGGTACCGGAGGAAGGTATAGTTGTAAATTTGTCATAGAGAATCATACATGTACCAGTATTTCGCTCGATAATATCCAAGACTAGTGGGGTAATAGCATCAGAATACCGCAGTAATATAGCAATTCCACTAGCACAAAAATAGGGAATAAATGTACTCAAAATAGCGGAGGTATAACTTGTGTAGAATTGACTAGCAAGTACATAAATACTCCTAGAGTCTAAGAGTTCTTTATTGCCTATAAGACTAAAATTGTTAGGTCGTGTAATCACATAGTGTATGTAGTTCCTCTTATTAAATGACACAAGAGCAAGATGTCTATTTAGCTTGGGATTTTTGCCAATAATCCATCAAAGGCCTTGCAAGTTTTGCGGCATCATCAGATCCAGCACTGCCACCTTCAAGAAACACTGTTAAGACAATAGTAGGTTTGTCATAGGGCGCAAAAACACTAAACCACCCATGCGTGTCTGGTTTACCATCTTTGTTAAAGTATTCAGATGTACCAGTTTTCCCTCCTACTTCAACTCCATGCATCGTTTTAAAATCAAAAAATGGATAGGCCGTACCCCCAGGCAATGATGCAAGTCGCATACCTTGGCGTATCTTTTCTATATACGCATCATCAGCTATGTTTGTGCGAATGACGATGCCTTTACCTTCTGTTAAAGCAACCGTCGGTTTATAGAGTGTTCCACCATTGGCAAAAAAGGCAGTACTATTATTTACTTGTAATGGAGTGGCAAGAACGTCTCCTTGGCCAATTGCAGTTATATAATTATCGCCTAAATACCAGTCTCTACTTTTCCCATCAGGCATAAAGCCCGCGACTTCTCCAGGCAAATCTATACCTGTAACTGATCCATACCCGAGTAGCCGCGCCCACTTATTAAGCTTACTAATCCCTAAGCCTTTTATTGGTCCATAGCCCCCACCAACAGTATAAAAGTAGGTGTCATTGCTTTTTTGAAGTGCCGTTAATAAATCGACTCTCCCATGGCCATCAAGTTTCCAGTTTCTAAAAGTAGAACCGCCGATACTAATATAGCCAGGGTCTGTTATGGTGTAAGTTGGATCTATTACCTCTTCCATTAACACCCCAAGTGCTGTTGTCATTTTAAAAGTTGAACCTGGTGGATAGGCTCCTGAGATAGAACGATTAAAAAAAGGTTGATTGGCATTTGCAAGCAGTAGTTGATAATCAGCAGTACTGATACCTTGAGACATATTAGTACTGTTATACGATGGGTAACTTACCAGAGCTAGAACTCTACCTGTATAGGGGTCTTGTGCTACAACACTTCCTCCAAAGGTTTTCGCACCATCTACTCGCTTACTTAACAAATCGTATGCCAATGACTGTAACCCTTCATCCACACTTAACCGTAGGTCAAGCCCAGAAATAGGCTGTTTTTCTGATAATAACTTATCTACATACCCTGAAGCACTTGTTTGATAAACACGTTCGCCTTGAATACCTTTCAGATGCGTGTCATAGTATTTCTCAACCCCAACTTTACCTTGGATAGAAGGATATATCGTGTCCCCTAGCCCAACATACCCTAGCAAATGTGCAAAAGCAGCTGGGTTCTTATATTGTCTTAGTGAGTATGCTGTAAGATAAAAGTTTCTCGAATTTAAATTTGCGATATCAAACAACAAAGTGTCTTCTTTTGTCAGATCATTTGCAATGACTATACTTAAAGCACCTGCTTCAATTTTCTTCGTAAGTTCATTATATGACAGTATGTGTTTAGTTTTAAAGATGCCCTTTAGAGTTTTATAATCACTTTGACAAGTCTTAGCTATTAATCCATCAGTTCCTCTACATTTTGATACATCTAGTTCAAGTGCATAAGAAGGGATATTGCTGGCAAGGGGAATTCCTTTCCAATCGACTATTAATCCTCTACTTGGTTGCAGAATAATTCTCCGTAAACTATTTTGTGCTGCAAATTGTCTATTTGTCATGCCTTCTAAGATTTGCAATTTGAAAGCACTGCCTAAAAGAACTAAAAACATAAAGAGCATTACAAGAGACATAAGTGCCATATTTACTGTTTTAGTATGAATATCCAGGCTATACTTGACGATGCGTCTATGCTCAATAGGCAAGACTGTTCGAATTATCGACCCAACAGAGCGTTTAGTAGGTTTTTTACTTCTATTTAGATTCAGTGTAGTTTCATCATTTATCATAGAATATTCGTCTTCTGTATATGTTTGAAAGGATTACTGCAAAATAAAATACAAAAGTTGTTAGCAAAGCATTGAGAGCAAATACTGTGTAAGTAAGTTCGAGCGACTTAATGTATGACATCAGTAGTAGAAATACGAAGCGTGCAAGAAAAATAATGATGATGAAGAGTAGAAGTGTGTGACTTGTGCGCTGAATAAAAAATGCCAGTATGTAAGCTAGCATGACATAGTATAAACTTAGAGCTCCAAGACTGGAACCTAAAAATAAAGCACTAAACAATCCCAAGCAAAAAGCAAAAAAACATGAGAGAGAAAAGTTTCTTTCTTTCATAGACTTGAATGACAATAATACAACAAAAAGAACTACTAGTGAGAGATCGGGTAAATATTTACCTAATAATTCAGCAAAAAAAGAGTGCTGACAAAAGGCAACAAAAAATGAAATTATAAATAATAAAATGTAGTCTTTCATATTAATCTACTAAAACAAAAACTTGATACAGCTTGTCATAGTCTATAGGATGCTCTAAATACGCAAGTCTTTCTGAATTAGCCTTATTAAGGGTTACTTTTGATATTCTTCCTAACAAAAAGCCCTGAGGAATAGTTGAGATTCTGTTTGAAGTGTAGACAAAGTCCCCGACGCTTATGTCATCTTCTGGCAATAATCTAGTTAATGCTACTGTGGTCCCAAACTGACCTGTGACTATACCTTCTACGCGTCTGTCCTTTTTTTGCACAAATGCTGGTATTTTTGCTTGAGGAGAAGTCAACAATATAATGGTAGACTTTTTGAAACTTGTTGTTTGAACTATGCCTATAAGTGACGACATATGAATTACAGGACTTCCGACTCGTACACCGACATCAGATCCGACATCAATTATTTTAGTAGTGGCAGATAAGTCATTTGAATTAGGGTAGAGATTGGCTAGGACTGACTTATATTGTATTGCGTCTTTCTGTTTGTGTGAGAGTTGGCTTTTAAGTAAACTATTTTCTTTCTCAAGTAGCACTTTACCAGAAGCATCTATAGTTACTTGAGTGTATTTTTTATATAAGTCATTATATGAGGTCCTAAGTAACCACATGTCTTGAAAAAAGTAGCCGATCTCTTTTAGTTGTTTGCCCTGTAGCATCAAATGCTTTTGTGCTGGTGTAAAAAGATATGAAAACCCTACTTCTAGAGGTTTGGTTATACCAAGTGTATACACGATGTATAAAATCATGCTGCCAAGTACATATTTCATAGAGTGCTAAGTCAGAGATAGCTTGGAAATAAGTGAGTCATCTTCAAGGAGCATGCCACACCCACGAGCGACACACGCAATTGGATCAGTAGCAACATAGACATTAACATTTATTTCTTTAGCAAGAAGTGAAGAAAGTCCACGTAAATTCGCACCTCCACCTGTTAGTACTATGCCACCTTTTAAGATATCGGAAACAAGTTCAGCTGGAGTTTGTTCAATTATATCTTTTACTGCATTAACTATGACAGCTATTGAATTTTTTAAACATTCGCGAATTTCAAAGGGAGTGACCTCAACCGATTTAGGTAAACCTGTTTTTAGATCTCTGCCTCTTAAAAGGGCTCTAGCGGAATTTTCATTTTCAAAACTTCCAGCGCTACCTATTTCTATTTTCAAGTCTTCGGCAGAACGATCGCCTAACAGCATATTATATTTAGCATGGGCATACTCCATAATGTCATGATCAAGTGAGTTGCCTGCAACTTTAAGTGATTTATTAAGTACAATGCCATTTAATGACAAGACGGCAATTTCAGTTGTACCCCCACCAATATCTATAACAAGTATGCCACGAGGCACATCGATGTTAACCCCAGCCCCTAGCGCTGCCAAGATGGGTTCTTCCACAGTATAGACTTTGCGTGCTCCAGCGTTGTGAGCAGCATCAATTACGGCTTTCTTTTCAACGGACGTTATACCACCAGGTACTCCCATAACAACCAGTGGACGAGGCACTCTAGGAAAACGACTTGGCATTTCATGCACTTTCTTGATGTAATACTCAAGCATAATTTCACATACTGCAAAATCAGAAATTACACCACCGCTTAGTGGCTTAACTACGTTAATAAGTGATGGAGTTTTTCCTAACATTCGCTTAGCTTCCCCACCAACTGCAATTATTTCTTTAGTCTTCTTATGAATGGCAACAACACTTGGTTCTCTAATTAAGATGCCCTTACCTTTTACATAAATTAATGTATTTGCAGTACCTAGATCAATTCCCAAGTCGTGCGAAAAATGGCCTAATAGTCGATTTAGCATATGTGGAGTGTAGCAAGACAAATTGCTAATTGGTAGAGTAAAATAGACATATGGCTGTAACACCGATTGTAAAAATTCCATCGCCAGTTTTAACAACTAGATGCGATGCAATAAAAGAGCTAACTTCAGATATAAAAAGTATTGCTACTGATTTGCTAGACACTCTAAGAGATCCGCAGACGCATGGTGTGGGTCTTGCTGCCCCTCAAATAGGGCATAAGCTAGCGATGTGTTTAGTGGTAAAACAAATTAAAGAACATCCACTCCAAGAGTTTCTCTTGATAAACCCAAAGATTACGAAGTTTTCAACTTCTACTGATATTAGGTGGGAAGGGTGTTTAAGCATCCCAGATTTGTATTGTAGGGTACAAAGAAGCAAAGAGGTTACTCTTGAATATACAGATCTCTCAGGCAAGTTACAAAAACTGAAGGCAAGTGGTTTTTTCGCACGAGTAATCCAACATGAACTTGATCATTTGCAAGGTGTGTTAATAACTGACAAAAGTATAGGTGCATCTCTAACAGAAAAGGAATTAGATGCTTATCTAGCTAAGGAAAAAAGTAATGATTAATACAGCTTTTTTTGGTACTTCAGATAAATCACTACCCATACTGGAAGAATTAAAAACACACACCAATCTCCAGCTATGTGTAACAAAAACAGATCGTGTGATTGGACGCAATAAAGAGGTAAAGAAAACACAAGTTAAACATTGGGCAAATGAAAATAATTGTGACGTGTTTGAGCTTGAAAAGTTTGATAGCAAGACAAGCGACTTGCTAGTTGCTAAGCTTAAAGAACACCAAGTGACAGTTGGCATTGTGGCAGACTTCTCTTTTATAATACCAAGTCAAATACTTCATACCCCAGCTAAGGGACTAGTCAACATCCATTTTTCACAACTCCCCAAATATAGAGGGGCCTCTCCTGTTCAACACACTATTTTAAGTGGTGATACAGCGACAGCTGTTACATATATGATAATGGATGAAAAGATGGACGAAGGAGATGTACTAAAGCAACTCCCCTACCCTGTTAGTGATCAGGCTACCACTTTGTCTCTCTATGAAGAGTTATTCCTTTTTGGTGCAAAGCATTTAGTTGCTATTCTGACTGAGTATGTTGACGGCAAACTTTTGCCAGTTAAACAAGATAACAAGGCTGTTTCATATTGTTACTCCCCTACTAAACCGAAATCAACACTAATAGCTAAGCAAGATGCAGAAGTGACTTGGGATGAAAGTCCAGATGTTCTAGATCGAAAAATACGAGCGTACAACCCTTGGCCAATTGCATGGGCATATATCGACCATATATTCCTTGATGGTTATAGAGTAAAACCTAGCGTAGTAAAAGCTACAAAGGTTAAGATTTATAGTGCAACTCTAGAGAATGGGCGTTTAATACCACAAATCGTTCAACCAGAGAATAAGAATAAAATGGACTTTACAAGCTTTGTGAATGGCTATTTTGAGAAGATTTAGGCTGTTACTTCAACTTTAGCCTCTTTAGCAGCTACTTCGATATCACGTATCTCTTTTTTGAGTCTTTTAAGACAAGAAGAGCAGATCTTAACTTTGATATTGCGACCATCAACAAGTATCTTTTTTTCAAAAAGATTTGGTTCTTGTTTCATTATAGTACGTCTAGTTACACGACGACCTATACCTCTTTTAACAAGATTGCCTTTAAGAGCTGATTTTGAACAAATATCGCAAATTCTTGACATAACTTATGGATTAAACCACACACTGCGGTCAAATGTCAATTAATGGAATGGACGGTTTCTTTCTCAAGTGCAGGAAGTGTATGTAGCTGGGCCAGTGTTCTGTTTTTATCGCTTTGGACCATTTTATCTGTCTCGCGTTTTATGTGCAGCAAGGTGTTTTTTTGGATTTCTTCTATCTCATCTATACGCTTTTCCCACTTACTTTCAGAGGCATGGAGCAAAGACATCATAATAAAGGTTAAGATTGTTGTTGTGGTATTGATTATTAAATGCCAAATCTCTCCAAACCCTATGAAAAAGCCAGATGGTAGCCATACAAGTATAAGAATAAGAGATAACCCAAACCAATAAGGAGTGCCAATAATAGAGTCGACTATATCAGATAGTTTTTCAAAGTAGTCAAATAACGGACGTTTGGACACGAGTTCATCACTGGGCAGTTTTTTACTCATTATTAGTAAATGGTATAAAATGCTTTAGTTCATGTCAATTTATTGATAGAATTTACACCGCAAGGTGTCGCCACCTTAGCTCAGCGGTAGAGCAATCCTCTTGTAAGGGATAGGTCGTGGGTTCAAGTCCCACAGGTGGCTCCATGCCGGGATACCAAAGTGGCCAAATGGAGCAGACTGTAAATCTGTTGGCGTAAGCCTTCACAGGTTCGAATCCTGTTCCCGGCACCAATGCCTGGGTAGTTCAGTGGTAGAACGCCTCCATGGTAAGGAGGAGGTCGAGGGTTCGATTCCCTCTCCAGGCTCCATGTACATAGAATATTAGCCTAATTACTAATAAGTGTATAAGTTAGCGTAGTGCGAAAAATATAACTGTACTACTTTGACATACTATTAGAAGTACAACGAGCAAACATTAACTTGACATAGTGTCCCTAGAGGTGTATATGTACACTATAGGTTCATAG
>CAZLZI010000007.1:0-28616 GCA_964563965.1 uncultured Candidatus Saccharibacteria bacterium | reverse complement strand
AAAGAAAGCAAGCTGGTAATATGGATCCAATAGCAAATATGTTAAGTACAATAAAGAATGCATCTATGTCAAGAAAGGCTAGTGTTGTTATACCTTTTAGTATGGAGAAGGAACAAATAGCTAGTGTACTTAAAGCTGGGGGCTTCCTAAGTGAGGTTAAGGTATTTAAAGAAAAAGAAACAGTAGGCAAGAGTATTAGACTTGATATTGCATATGATAATGGTCTTCCAAGACTAACAGAGCTCAAAAGAGTTTCCAAACCAGGCCGACGTGTATATAAAGGATATGCTGACTTACGCCCCGTTGTAGGCGGACTTGGTTACATGGTACTCTCAACATCACGTGGAGTAATGACTAGTAATGATGCTAGAAAGAAAAAACTTGGTGGAGAGGTAATTTGTTTGGTTTACTAATATGTCTAGAATTGGAAAAAAAGAAATCATAATACCACAAGGCGTAACCGTTACCTTAACAGGGCAAGTAGTGCATGTTAAAGGTGCAAAAGGTGAACTTACTTATCAAGTACGACCAGAAATTGGCATGACACTTGCAGAAGATAAGCTTAACTTTAGTATTAAAAAAGAATCGAAAGAATCTAATGCCTACTGGGGTTTATCTAGAGCTTTAGTAGCAAGTATGATTAAAGGTGTAACTGACGGGTATGAAAGGAAGTTGGAGTTGGTTGGTGTTGGGTATAGAGTTAAAAGTGAAGGCAATGGTATTGTTATTGCAATTGGATACTCACATCCAGTTGAGATAAAAGCACCAATGGGAATTACACTTGAAACTGAAGACAATAAATACATTATTATCAAAGGTGCTGATAAACAAGCCGTAGGACAATGTGCAGCGGAAATAAGAGCTGTGCGAAGTCCAGAACCATATAAAGGCAAAGGTATTAAGTATGTTGATGAAGTAATTAGAAGAAAAGCTGGTAAAGCAGGAGCTAAGAAATAAGATGAAATCAGTTGTAAAGTCAGCAAAAAATAGAAGATTAAACAGAGTCAGAAAGAACATTACAGGTACAGCTTTTTGTCCCCGGCTTTCTGTCTACAAATCTAATAAATATATCTATGCGCAGTTGATTGATGATATGTCGAAAAAAACACTTGTAACAATTGATGAATCTGCAATAAAAGCTCATGCGGGTAAAACTAAAGTGCTTGCTGCACGAGACCTTGGTGTCGAACTTGCAAAAAAGGCTTTGGAGAAAAATATTAAAAAAGCAGTTTTTGATCGAGGCAGTTATCGTTATCATGGAAGAGTAAAAAGTTTGGCAGACGGTGCAAGAGAAGGAGGACTTAGATTTTAATGGAATACGCAGGAGTTGTTAAAAGTGAATTTGAAGAAAGAGTCCTTGAAATAAAAAGAGTTTCAAAAAAGACAAAAGGTGGAAACAAGATTGGCTTCACAGCACTTGTTGTCGTAGGCAATAGAAACGGCAAAGTCGGTGGCGGGCTTGGGAAAGCTACAGATGTAAAATCAGCTATTCGTAAAGGTATTAATATTGCAAAAAACAATTTAATTGAAGTATCACTTAAGGGACAGAGTATTCCGCATGAAGTCTCAAATAAATTTGGGAGCACCGAACTTTATATGAAACCCGCACCTGTTGGTTCAGGGATTATTGCTGGTGGTGTTATTAGACATGTGGTAGATCTAGCTGGCATTAAAGATATTTCTGCTAAGATGCTTGGAGCAAGCAATAAAACTGCAAATGTATATTGTGCGCTTGAAGCACTTGAGAAACTAAGAAAGGCATAAGAATGGAACTAACTAATTTACCTAAAATAAGTGGAAACAAAACAAGAAAAACTAGAGTGGGTAGAGGCATTGCTAGCGGACATGGCGGTCATACAGCTACACACGGGAATAAAGGGCAAAAAGCAAGAACCGGCAACTCCATTCCTCGAGCTTTTGAAGGCGGACAAGTCCCTCTTTTTAAGAAACTCCCTAAAATCGGCGGTTTTAAAAGCAGAAAAAAATTATCTAACGTTTCAATAACTACTGAAAAGTTAAACTCATTCCAAGATGGTGATGAAGTAAGTGTTTCAGTTTTAGTTCAAAAAGGCTATGTTAATGCCAAAGCAAAAATTGTTAAGATAGTATATAAAGGCGAACTTAACAAAAAATTAACCTTAAAAGGTTTTGATCTTTCAAAGAATGCGCAAGAAACTATTTTGAAGTCTGGTTCGAATATAGTAGATTAGAAGAATGTTTACCAAATACCTCAAAGTACCTGAAATAAGAAGAAGAATACTCTTCTCACTTTTTGTAATACTAGTTTTTAGACTACTGGCTCATATTCCGGTCCCGGGAGTTCAACAAGAAGCAATTAAAGCCTTTTTTTCGCAAAGTGAAATCTTTGGTATTTTTGATATGTTTAGTGGCGGTGGCTTCCAGAACTTTTCAATCGTTGCTTTAGGTTTAGGCCCTTATATTAATGCCTCAATTATTATTCAGCTGTTTACAACACTAGTACCAAGCCTTGAAGAATTATCTAAAGAAGGTGAACAAGGTAGAGAAATACTTAACAACTATACCAGAATGTTAACACTACCTTTAGCGCTCTTTAATGCATATGGTCTTTACATAATTCTTAGAAATCAAAATGTAATCGATCCTCTTTCAACCATTAACCTGATTGTATTAATACTGACACTTACTGCAGGTACCATGGCATTGATGTGGATTGGTGATCTTGTTACCGAATACGGTATTGGGCAAGGGATTTCACTGTTGATTTTTGCAGGAATTGTAAGTGCATTGCCACAAGGACTTGTTCAATTCTATTCGACTATGGGAACAATGGATCCTATAACTGTTGTAGCTATAGTAGCTGTAGGACTGGCTTTGTTAGTTCTTGTAACAGTAGTTAACGAAGGTACTAGAAATATCCCAATTGAATATGGGAGACGTAGTGGCACAGGCATACCTTCTGAAAGTTACTTACCTATAAAAATAAACCAAACAGGTATGATCCCGATTATCTTTGCTGTTGCGATAGCATCAATCCCCTCATTTTTAGGTCCTCTATTGAATGCTTCTGATGTTTCGTTCCTCAATCAAATTGGTAATGTACTCACAACCTATTTTGCACAGACGTCTTGGTTGTATATAGGTATGTACTTTTTGCTTGTCTTCGGATTTACCTATTTTTATACTTTCTTCCAATTTGATCCTGTAAAAATAGCAGATGATGTTAAAAAACGTGGTGGTTTTATTTCCGGTGTTAGACCTGGAAAAAATACCGAAACTTATTTACGAGGCATTATAGTAAAGCTTACCTTTTTTGGTGCACTTTTCCTTGGATCTGTTGCAATATTACCTTCTTTGTTACAAAAACAGTTTGGTATTAGTGAGTCATTTGTAATTGGAGGTTCCTCACTTTTGATTGTTGTATCTGTAGTACTTGAGATTATTAGACAAGTTCAATCATTATCTGTTTCGAGATCTTACGATAAGTACCTCTAATATGTTCGATAAAATAAAAGCAGCAAATCAACTTAGAAAAATGCAAAGTGACCTTTTGAAACAAACCAGAGAGATTTTTCATACTGGAGAAAAAGGCAGATATAAGGTTGTAGTTAGAGGTGACAAGATGATAGAAAAAATCGAATTTGATGGGGTAGAGGATAAACTTTTGAAAGAGCTTATTAATGACACCTTAAAAGAGGTCGAAAAAAAGGTAGAAAAGAAATCTAGAGGACAGGCAAGTGAACTAATGAATATGTTAGGAATGGCTCAATGAAAATAATACTTTATGGTGCTCAAGGGAGTGGTAAAGGAACAGTCGGTAAAATACTTTCGGATAAGTTAGGTATACCCTTAGTTAGCACAGGCGATTTGCTTAGGGCACTCAAACCTGAAGATCCACATTATGAAGTAATGCAAACCATGATGCTTGCAGGCGGCTTTGAAAATCAAGACATTATTGCAGATATTCTACAAGGGCGCCTTGAACATGCTGATTGTGCCAATGGTTTCATATTGGATGGTTGGGGAAGAAAGCTAGTAGATATTGAATTATTTGATCCAAAAATTGATATTGCTATTAACTTAGTGATATCAAGAGATCTTTCCGTAAAGAGAATCATCGGTAGAAGACTATGTCCGAAAGACAACTTTATGTGCAATGTGTTTTTTAGACATCCAAAGGTTGAAGGTAAGTGTGATGTTTGTGGTGGAGATTTAATTAAGCGCGAGGATGATACTGAAGATGCAGTTAACGCTAGATTAAACACTTTTTATTCTGAAACTATGCTTGTTGTTAATAGATATAAAGACGAAGGAAAATTAATAGAAGTACCAGCAGAAGGTACTGCAGAAGAAACCGCTGATGCCATCTTGGCATTATTAGCCCACCTATGATTTACATTAAGTCCCCTCAAGAAATCAAAATAATGCAAGAAGGCGGGAAGATTACTACAGAAGCCTTGAAAAAAGCAGTAGCAGCCGTAAAACCTGGGGTTAAGACAATAGACATAGATAAGATTGCCTATAACGCCATCACTTCTCTTGGTGGAGAACCGTCTTTTATGCGAGTAGAAGGTTACAAATTTACTACATGCATAAATGTAAATGCAGGACTGGTGCACGGCTTACCGAATGACTATGTTATTAAGAGTGGCGATCTAGTAAAGGTAGATATAGGCACATATCTTAAAGGTTTTCACACTGATCTTTCCTATACCATGGAGGTTGAGACGACTAAGGAAGAGCAGTTTTTAAATACGGGTAAGGCTGCTATAAATGCAGGGATAAGCGCATTTCTGGTAGGGAATAGGGTAGGGGCGATCTCAAACGCCTTACAGGGCGTTATAGAAGGTTCAGGCTATACAGTTTCACGGGAGTTAGTAGGGCATGGCGTTGGCAAAGAACTCCATGAAAGTCCCTATGTTCCAGGCTATGGTAGACCGACCGACGGACCAGAAATACAAGCAGGGATGGTTTTTGCTATTGAGGCAATCTATCAGAAGGGCAATCCTGCTATTAAAGTCCTGTCTGATGAGTGGACAATAGTTACAAAAGATGGCTCTTTAGCAGGTCTTTTTGAAAAGACTGTAGCAGCAACAAAAGAAGGCCCTTTAATTTTAGCTGATTACTAAAAGAGCCTGTTGACGTTATAGGCCTTTGTATTTAAAATACTTTGGCTTTGTTATTGCGCTTAGTGAGTGGTTTTGATAGAATCAGCTTCGTAATTTGATGGATACTAAACAAGTAATAACAAAAGATGGAAATGTGACAGAATCCCTTATGGGTGGCATGTTTAAAGTCATGCTTGAGGATGGAACAGAAGTTTTAGCTTCTTTGTCGGGTAAGATTCGAAAACATAAAATTCGTGTCTATACAGGCGATAAAGTTAAATTGGAGTTTTCACCTCATGACACAACCTTAGGCAGAGTAACTTATAGGTATAATAGATAATATGAAAGTAAGATCATCAGTAAAAACGATCTGCAGAGATTGTAAAATAATAAAAAGAGAGGGTGTTGTTAGGGTAATTTGTAAAAATCCTAAACACAAACAGAGGCAAGGTTAACTATGGCAAGAATTGCAGGTATTGATATTCCAATAAATAAAAGAGTCGTTATTGCCTTAACATATGTTTATGGTATAGGACCAGAAGTTTCAAAGACTATTCTTAAAGAAACAGGAGTTGACGAAAGCACAAGAGTTAAAAACTTATCAGAAGCAGAGGTAGCTGCCATTAATAAATACATTAGAGATAAGGAACTTGCTGTTGAAGGTGAATTAAAGAGAATTGTTAATCAAAATATACGAAGATATATTGATATTAAATCATACAGAGGTTCAAGACATAGTAGTGGGCTTCCGGTAAGAGGACAAAGAACAAAGTCCAATTCCAGAACTCGCAAAGGTAAGAAAAAGACAGTTGGCGGTATTAAGAAAAAAGGAGCTAAGAAATAATGTCTGAAACATCAAAAACAAGAAAAGTTAAAAATAAAATTATGCCTTCAAGTGGCAGAGTATACGTTTCCGCTGGGTTTAATAACACCATCATTTCGGTAACAGATCCAATTGGCAATGTTTTATTTTCAGGCAGTGCTGGTAAATCAGGGTTTAAAGGTTCTAGAAAAGCAACTCCATATGCTGCTACAAAAGCAGCCGAGGCTGTTGCCCAAAAAGCAGTTGAGCAAGGACTTAACGAGGTGGTTGTTTTTGTAAGTGGACCTGGGCTTGGGAGAATTTCTGCTATCAAAGCACTTAAAACGGGCGGACTTAAAGTCACTGCAATTACCGATATAACAAAGATTCCTCATAACGGTTGCAGACCTAAAAACAGGAGAAGAGTCTAACATGGCACGTCATACCGGACCTAAATGCAGACTGTGTCGAAGAGAAGGCGTTAAGCTTTATTTAAAAGGCACAAGATGTGAGACTGAAAAATGTGCAGTTGCAAAAAGACCGCAAGCACCTGGTCAGCACGGTACTAAATATGGCAAGTTATCTTCATTTGGTCAGCAACTACGCGAAAAGCAAAAAGCAAAGAGAATTTACGGTGTTTTAGAGTCTCAATTTAGGAAATATGTTGATGGTGCTTTAAAGAAAAAGGGTGTTACAGGAGAAATCCTGCTTCAAACCCTTGAAACTAGATATGATAATGTGGTATACAGAAGCGGTTTTGCAACTTCACGGGCACAGGCAAGACAGTATATCAGAAGTGGCTTTTTTACCTTAAACGGCAAAAACAATAATATACCTTCAACTAAAGTAAAAGTTGGAGATGTAATAAAGCCAAATGATATAACTCGCGTACAGCTTAGGCAGGGATTTACATTACCTGAATGGATTTCAGCAAATGTTAGCGATAAGCTGGTAAAGTTTGAGAGATTGCCCTCCTTGGATGAACTTCAAGGAAGTATAAATGTTCAGCTAATTGTTGAATACTATTCAAGGTAGTATTTGATTTTATTAAAGTATAGCCAAGCTTTTGGCTTGTACTTTAAACCAAAAGGATAAAAGTGCTTTTAGAAACACTAGACATAACAATTAATAAAATATCGGAGGAAAACAATTTAGGAGTTTTTTCATTCAAGCCTTTACCAAAGGGTTTTGGAAATACTTTAGGCAACTCACTTAGAAGAGTTTTACTTACCTCTATCCCAGGTGGTGCTATTACACAACTAAAGTTAAGTGGTGCTGCACATGAGTTTACAACGATACCAGGTGTAAAAGAGGATGTGATTGAGTTGACACTTAATCTTAAGCAAGTACGTGCAAGAATGCACACTGAAAACCCAGTCGTTTTAAGAATACAAAAAAAAGGTGCAGGAGTAATTACTGCTGCAGATATAGAAGCTTCCAGTGATGTTGAAATTATGAACAAAGATGCTCATATCGCAACGCTTGCAGATAGTAAAGCAGAATTTGATGCGGAAGTTGTCTTTGAAAAAGGTGTAGGCTTTCTACCAGTTGAGGAAAGAGAAACTTCCAAAGTAGGCGTAATTCTACTTGATGCTTTGTTTGCTCCTGTTATTTCAGCTAGCTACAAAGTAGAACAGACCCGTATGGGTAGATCAGTTGACTACGATGATTTGATACTTACTGTTCAAACTGATGGCAGTATCACTCCAGAGAATGCTGTTATCAAGTCTTCTGCAATATTGAGAGACTTTTTTGCAAGATTTTCAAAAGGTGTCGATGAGGTTGTAGAAGTTGTAGAATTGACTGAAGAAGAAACTGCTGCATCTATGCAAAAGTCTTCTGTAGAGGATGTTTCTGTTGAAGAGTTACCACTCCCAACAAGAACTATAAATGCACTTAAGAAACATGGTATAAAGTCTCTACAAGAACTTGTTAATAAATCACCTGAAGAGCTTGCTGATATAAAGAACTTAGGTGAGAAATCAGTCGAAGAGATCGATAAATTACTTAAAAAAGAAGGTTATTCAAAAAAGTAAATGAGACACAGAGTACAGAAGAAAAAGCTAAATACGGATATGAGCCATAGAAAAGCGCTTTTGCGTAATTTAGCTAACTCTTTTATTGAAGCAGGGAAAATGGAAACAACACTTACTAAAGCTAAGTACGTTAAACCATACATAGAAAAAGCAGTTACAAAAGCCAGACGTGGTACAGACTTTACAAATATCAAGTCAGTATCCAAACTTTTAACAACAGATATTGCAGCAAAGAAATTATTTAACGAAATTGCTCCAAAATATGCTTCTAGACCTGGTGGCTATACTAAGATAATAAAACTTCCCAATAGAGTTGGGGATAATACACCGATGGCAAGAATAGAATGGGTGGAAGAAAAAAAAGTAACTAAAGAACCAAAAGCAAAACCCGTCAAGAAAAAGAAAGTAGAAACCAATGACTAAAACAACATTTGTAAATAAAGAAACACTTGTAAGAAAATGGCAAAAGCTTGATGCAAGTGATCAAGTTTTAGGTCGATTTGCAGCCAAAGTTGCTTCCGCTTTGGCAGGCAAGACGAGAGCTGATTATACAGCTCATGTGGATATGGGAGATAAAGTTGTTGTTACTAATGCAGCAAAAATTAAAGTAACCGGTAAAAAAGAGACTGATAAGATTTATTACAGACATACTGGCTTTCCTGGAGGAATTAAATCCGAAACTTATAAAGAAAAGATGGCAAAAGATCCGACTGATGTAATTAGAGTTGCAGTTGAAGGTATGTTACCAAAAAATAAGCTTAGAAAAGTAAGAATGAGTAATTTGTATATTTATAAGGATGATGTCCATCCACATGAGGTTAACTTAAAGTAAAATGGCTAAAGCTGAAAAAGAACTTAAACCGAAAAAAGAAGTAAAAAAAGTAGTTAAACCAGTTAAAACAGAAAAGGTTGAGAAAAAAGAAAAGAAAGTAAAAGAAGTTGTTGTTAAAGAGGTTAAAGCAGCTATTGAACAGCCTGTAGTAGCTACTACTGTTACTCCTGAAAAGAGTTTAGAAAGTTCTAAGCCTGTTAAAAAGAGTAAACTGAAAGATTTCTTTTCTGGTACGGGAAGAAGAAAAACAGCTATTGCAAGTGTATTCCTCTATGAACAAAAAGGTGATATTACCGTAAACGGTACTGAAATAGGCAAGTACTTTACTACCGAACAAGCCCAGGTTAAATGGATGCGTCCATTTCATGTGTTAGGTATAGCTCATCCTACTTCTAAATATAGCGCAACAATTAAAGTTTATGGCTCCGGACCAAATGCTCAGTTAGGTGCGATAGTTCACGGGCTTTCTAGAGCTCTTGCTTCACTAAGTGAAGAGTTTGCCGAAGTATTACGAAAGAATGACTTACTAACGCGAGATTCTAGAATGGTAGAAAGAAAGAAATACTTTCTGCGAAAAGCTAGAAAAGCACCACAATACTCTAAGAGATAGGATACAGACTCATAACTTTAGATATCTCATTAATATCTTCCTGAAGTCTTTTTATCTTTTCGATCAGAAGCTCATCACTACTAACTGTAAATGTTGATATTGAGATCTTATAAGTGTGTGATATTTTTTCCAGAACTTTTAATGGTGGTGTGCATTTTCCTGTTTCGTATGCAGAAATAGTTTTACCAGAAATCCCAATTTTATATCCAAATCTTTTTTGTGACAGTTTTGTTTTAATACGTAAATCTTTAATTGAATGAGCTACACTTTTCATATCTTCTTAAAATAGACTCTACAACATTGCAACGCACATTGCAATAATATATGTTGCATCTATGAAACAAACACTACTAGATACTGAGTCAATATTACCTAGAGAAAAAATTTTAAACTTTGGACCAAGTTCTTTGTCAGATGCTGAGTTGTTATCATTAGTTCTACGCTCTGGGGGCAGAGGAACATCAGTCTTTAGACTTGCTCATCTTATACTACAAGAATGTAATGGCTTATATGGACTATCGCAGCTCACTTCTACTAAGTTGCAAGAACTTAAATTTATCGGAAGTGCTAAAGCTGCCTGTCTTCTATCTTTAACAGAGCTGTCTTTAAGAATAACCACCCCAAACAGCATGAGCTCTAATGTGATTGCCTCTCCTGACGAAGTATACAAATTACTAAGAAAAGATATGTTTGCAAAGAAAAGAGAGTGTCTTTATTTGATATCTCTTGATGGCAGAAACAAGTTAATAGCAAAAGACTTACTCTCACTTGGTACTATTAATTCAACCCTGGTATCTCCTAGAGAAGTATTTAGACAGGCATTATTACGCAATGCTACCTCAATTATTCTTGCGCACAATCACCCCTCACAAAACCTGACACCGAGTAGTGAAGATCTTTTGCTGACGGAGCAGGTAGCTAAGATAGGTCTTACTCTTGAGATACCTCTTCTTGATCATGTCATTATTACTGATTCTGCGTTTACAAGTGTTAAGGCGTTGAATTTATTTGATTTGTCAAGGAAAGGAGGTGATAGCTAAATGACTAAAGTCAAAGTTGTTATTCCGCTAATTATCTTGTTTGTGTTAATGATCGGTATTGCATATGGTGCCTTTATGGATAAAGGTAAGATACTAGGTTCTAGCTTTAGTATGGGTAGCGCTGATCTAAAGTTTTTGAGTAATTTAACGCTTGGTGCAATTCAAACAAATTTAGTTGATGAAAAACAAGGACCACAATTTACAAATATCGGACCGAATTGGAGCAAAGACTACTACACAAAAATATATAATAACGCTACAGAAGATCTAATTCTTACTTCGAATGCCTATTACGAAACCGCTAATGATCTGGATGACCTCAGGTCGATTATATTTGTTGAGATTTTTAATTGGAATGACGACAACGATGGCGTGTTTGAGGAGGGAGAATTAGGAACAACATACGGGAGGAAAACTATTATCAAGTGGAAGACTGAAGGGTTTACCTTAGGACAATTAGGAACAGGAGCCATCAAATCTTTAGTGTTAAAATTCTCGACTGATTCGGTTGCAGAAAGCAAACAAGGTAAAAGTGGTACATTTGATTTTGAGTTTGGTGCCACAGGTATTACTCAATAGATATACATCATCTTCCCGGGAGATGTGTTTATCAAAAAGAGTTACTTAGTGTTAGAATCATCCATATGGCACTACTAGAAGTGGAAAAGGAACAATTACAAAAGGATCTTGCGATTTTGTACACTAAATTAGGTTTAGCTAACAAGAAAGAAAGACAGCATCAGATTCAGTTAGAAATGAATACGCCTAATGTTTGGGAAGACTGGGAGAATGCACAGAAATTATCTCAAGAGCAATCAGCGATAACTAAAGAACTAGAACAATTTGAGATGTTAGAGCTCTTACTTGAGGAAGGTGAAAAAGACACTTTCTTAAAAGAGTTTAAAGCTTTAGAAGAAAAGACATTCTTATCTTTTAGATACGCAACTTCTGATGCCCTGCTCTCAGTCCACGCTGGGCAAGGTGGAACTGAAGCTCTAGATTGGACTGCTATGCTCTACAGAATGTATGCACGGTATGCGGAAAAGCAAGGATGGAAAGTGGAGATAGTACATGCAATTCAAGGTGAAGAAACGGGATTTAAATCTATAACGCTTGAAATTACTGGTAGGTATGCTTTTGGCTTTTTAAGATATGAGTCCGGTACCCATAGGCTGGTAAGATTATCTCCGTTTAACGCAAATGATTTGAGACAAACTTCATTTGCACGCGTGGAAGTAATTCCAGTGGTTAATGAAGATATTGAAGATATAGTTATCAAAGAGGATGATTTAGATTTTGAAGCTTTTCGTGCAAGCGGTTCTGGGGGACAGAATGTAAATAAGGTATCTACGGCAGTACGACTGAAACACAAACCAACAGGTATTGTTGTTGAATGTCAGGAAGAAAGGTTTCAAGGTAAAAACAGAGAGAAAGCCATGAAGATACTTAAGTCTAAATTATTTGCTCTTGAACAACAGAAGATGGACGAAGAAAAGCGTAAACTTAGAGGCGATTATGTTATCCCGGGTTGGGGTACACAGATTAGAAATTATGTACTGCATCCATATAAGTTAGTCAAAGACCTTAGAACTAATATAGAAAGTACTAATCCGGAGGCGGTTCTTGATGGTGAGCTTGAGGAATTTATTACTGCTGAGGTAAAACTTACTTAAAGATATTATCTATGTAACTTTCTATGGGAGATCCAGGAAGGTAGTAGTAACAAGCGACCAAAACAAACAAGGAGAAGAGTGAAAAAAGAGAGGTCTTGATTAGATCTTTCTTGATCTCTTTTCTAGGTAAGCTGTGTTTGCTTTGTTCTTGATTTTTAGCCACGTGTATAACTTAGCAAAAAAGTAACTCCTTTACAAGTTGCCAGCAGATAATTTATAACATGTTTAGGCTAGCAGTAATTCAAGAACGACTAGCACTTTAAAGTTTGCTAACTCAATCAAATTATAACAACTCCTAGACAATTAATGTACTCAATATATAATAGAAGACATGAATCAAACTAACGGGTATATCAAACCTTTAATAATCTCCATAATCGCAGTTCTATTATTGAGTGGTGTTTTTATGTTTATGCGCTCTCGTGGCGGTGGGTCTTTCCTAGACCCAAGACCTGGTGGTGGCAAAGAAGCTAGTAAAGACGATAGAGTCGAGGCTCCGCTAACTGGTGTACAGTATTCACCATCAGAGGCAGAAAAGTTTAACAAGATACGGCCACTTGGGGTTATGGTAAATAATCACACTGAAGCTCGTCCGCAATCAGGTCTGATGGATGCTGATGTAGTTTATGAAATAGTTGCCGAAGGCGGAATTACAAGATTTTTAGCTTTTTTTAATACCAAAATTCCTGAAAAGATTGGACCGGTTAGAAGTACACGAGAATATTATCTTGTACTTGTAAGAGAGATGGGGGATGCGATGCTCATGCATATTGGGTGGTCCCCCCAAGCTTTGGTTGCAATAGAGTCTTGGCCAGTTAGAAGTTTAGGCCGTGGGAATGCCCCATTTTGGAGAGATCAAGCTAGACTTGATGCTGGTGTTGCCTATGAACATACAGCATATGTAAGCGGTAAAGTGATGTTAGAAACTGGAGCTGAGTTAGGATGGGAAGGCGTGAGTGATACGTTTGTACCTTACAAATTTAAAGAAGATTCTCCAGTAAGTAAATCAACCGATACTACTGTTAAAAAAGCTTCAAAAATTAAAGTAGACTTCTGGTATCCTGGTGATTACACAGCAAATTGGGAATATGATCCTGCAACCAATGTTTACAAAAGATTTATGGGTTATGACGAAGCGGACAACCCCCTCCCTCACAAGGATGGAGATACTGGCGTTCAGTTAACTACCAAAAACCTTATCCTGCAGTATGCTAAAGAGATAGGTATAACGGGGGACGATAAAAACAGACTGGACTACGAGCTTGTTGGTAGTGGTGAAGGCCTTGTCTTTATAGACGGAACAGTATATAACGTAACTTGGAGTAAGGCTTCAAGAGACGAAAGAACACTTTACTATACAACAGATGGTGAAGAGGTGAAATTTAATAGAGGAAACTTTTGGATTGAGATCGTGCCCGACCGTAACACCGAGCAGGTTGTTTACGAGTAATTAGTTAAACCCCTGCCTAGTGTAAAAATATGATAAATGAATTATTTGTGTCTGAAGTGAGAGTAAAGATATTGAAGCTAATGCTTCCCAACCCGTCCACCCCGTTTCACGTTCGTGCTTTAGTAAGAGCTGTGGGCACAGAAATAAATGCTATTAGAAGAGAGCTAAATAGACTTACAAAATTAGGCCTTCTTAAACGACGACCTAGTGGTAACAGAGTGTATTTTACTGTCAATACAGCTTCTTATTATTATCCTGAACTCTTATCTCTTGTATCTAAAGAGATGACTTTGGGACTTAAAATTATATCTTCTGCTAAACAATTAGGTGGCGTGAAATTTGCTGTACTATCAAGAGCTTTTTCACGAGGACGTCAATCTTCACTTTTGGATATTGACTTATTCCTAGTAGGTAGTTTAAATTTAGAAGTTCTTGAAAAAATAATAGCTGAAGAAGAAAAGAATTTAGAGAAAGAAATTCACTATTCTGTAATGGGTGAAGATGAATTTTTGTTTAGAAAAAGAAAGAATGATCAGTTTGTAATGCGCATTCTCACTCAGAGTAGAACCTTGTTAATAGGTGATGAAGAAGAATTCTGTTCCCTGTCCTAACAATAAGTTATAGAATAACCGATATGCTAAAAAATGTTTATATACGACTTGCGTTAATAAGTGCGATCACAACGATAAGTATTCTTGTGATTTTACCTAGAATCCCAATTGTGATTAAGAAATGGGGATTAAATATTGATTCCTTTATAGGTGGTTATATTGTTAATCTTCCTGGTGGAAAAGTGCTAGATCTTTCTAGCTTTAAAAAAGGATTAGATTTAGAGGGTGGCGTTAGGATTACTCTTGGAGCCAAAATGGATAAGGTACCCACAAGCGAACGCCAAAGCGCCTTAGATTCCGCTAAAGAGGTTATCTCAAGACGTGTAAACCTCTTGGGTGTGTCAGAACCAAATGTTCAAACTCTTAGAACTGGTAACACTTACAGGATTGTAGTTGAAATTCCCGGAGTTTCTGATGTTGATCAAGCTGTTAAATTAATAGGGCAGACCGCGCAACTTAGATTTAAAGTTCTTGTAAAACCTGATGAGTGGGATCCAAGTAAATTTAATGAATACTTTGTCAACAAAGCTGCGTGGAAAGATACCGATCTTACAGGTAATGATATGAAAGGGTCAAATGTGGTATTTTCAAGTGGTACAGTTAGTCAAAATAATCAACCTCAAGTTCAATTAAGATTTACAAATAAAGGAAGAGAGAAATTTGCAAAGATTGCAAAAGAAAATGTAAATAAACCCATTGCTTTGTATCTAGACGATATTCCTTTGTCCATGCCCACTGTCAGCCCGGATTTAGTTAAAGGCGTAATATCGGATCCAGTTATTACTGGAAACTTTGATATAGCCTCTGCTAACAATTTAAGTCTTCAAATAAAAGCAGGGGCGC
This sequence comes from uncultured Candidatus Saccharibacteria bacterium, assembly GCA_964563965.1. Classification (GTDB taxonomy): domain Bacteria; phylum Patescibacteriota; class WWE3; order UBA101185; family UBA10185; genus CAZCAQ01. Next base: position 13,632 of record CAZLZI010000007.1, on the reverse strand, counting down.
TCCCTGTTCCTGTAGAGGTTTTAGAGCAAAAGACTGTTGGTGCAACTTTGGGTATTGATTCAGTAAAAAAGAGTTTCATTGCAGGGGCAATAGGTCTTTTACTTGTTATGGCTTTTATGATTTATGCCTATGGCAGATACGGCATTCTTGCAGATGTTGCACTGCTGATTTATGCTTTAATGGTTTTGGCTATTTTTAAACTTGTTCCTGTAGTTATTACATTACCAGGGATTGCTGGTCTAATTTTATCTATCGGAGTAGCAACGGATGCAAATATTCTGGTATTTGAACGTGTTCGGGAAGAAAAACGCTGGGGAGTTCCAACATCACTTGCTATCAAATTCGGTTTCGAAAGAGCCTGGAACTCAATCAAAGACTCAAATGTGGCATCGTTAATATCAGCATTGATCTTATTTTATTTCGGAACTGGGGCAATAAGAGGCTTTGCCTTAACTTTAGCCATAGGTATTGGTATATCTTTATTTACTTCTATCTTTGTTGTCCAAACTCTTATAAAGGTATTTGGTTTTGGGAATAAAAACATATGAATTTGCTAAAGCACAAAACTTATTACTTGATCTTTTCATTTATACTAATGATTCCAGGAATTATCTTTATCGCTAAAGACGGACTTAAACTAGGTATAGATTTTACTGGTGGATCAGTGAGTACTTACAAGGTAGCTAGTCTCAATGAGCAAACTATCGATGAGGCATATGCAAAACAGCAAGTGGACGTACTTAGCATAAGCAGATCTGGAAGTGCAATTACAGTGCGTACCAAACCTATCGATACATCTAAAAATGCAACTATTGTACGAGCTCTTAAGCTACAAGATCCAAAGTTGGAGGTTTCATCTTTTGAAACTATAGGTCCAACTGTGGGCGGGGAGACAACAAAAAAGGCATTTATGTCAGTGCTCATTTCCTCCTTTGCGATTATGTTATACATAGCTTATTCGTTTAAAAATATACCATCTCCTTATTCAAGTTTACGCTTTGGTGTATCGGCCATTATTGCTATGCTACACGATGCGTTTATTGTCGTAGGTAGCTTTGCTATTTTAGGGCATTATTTAAAAGTAGAAATTGATGCGCTTTTTATAACCGCTTTACTTACCGTAATAGGTTTTTCAGTTCATGACACTATTGTGGTCTTTGACAGAATTAGAGAAAACTTAAATAAATTACCCAAAACTTTAAATTTTACGGAAGTTGCTAACTATTCGTTAGTTGAAACTTTAAACAGATCTCTTACAACTTCTCTTACTGTCATCATAACTTTATCAGCTTTGTTTATATTAGGTGGCGAAAGTATAAGATATTTTGTACTCGCGTTACTTATAGGTATAGTTTCAGGTACATACTCCAGTTTGTTTACTGCTACTCCTATACTTGCTATTTGGGAAAGCTTTGCTAAGACAGGTAAGAAGAAAAAATAACCACATGAAGAAGTGGAATATTCTAAACACCTACCCTGAAAATGGCGACATACTAAGTACTTTACTGAAAAATAGAAATATAACTGATACTGCTGCCATAGAAGAATTTTTACACCCTTTAACACTTCAAGAATATAAAACCCAGCTACCTGAAAAGTTTAAGCAAGGTTTAGTGAGCGCATCTGAGCTTATTCTGACTTATATCAAAAACAACCATCCAATAATTATTTATGGTGACTATGATTGTGATGGCGTATGTGCCACTGCTATCTTATATAAAACACTTACTGATAGGTTGCATCATTCTAATTGTACCTATTTTATCCCTAATCGATTTGAGCACGGGTATGGGGTATCAACCAAGGCACTTGATGAACTACATGTCACTAAAGCAAAAGATGTACCGTGTTTATTAATTACTGTGGACACTGGTATAACCGCAGTGGAGGAAGTCGAGTATGCTAAACAACTGGGATTTGATGTTATTGTCACGGACCATCACCAGAAAGCACAAACATTACCAAAAGCAAATGTTGTGTTATGGACTGATACAGTGGTGGGAAGTGGGGTTTCGTGGTTATTAAGTACATTCTTAGGTCTTGATGATTATCTCTATATAGATCTATGTGCTTTGGCGACAGTAACTGATCTTCAACCACTTATAGGCATTAATCGTGCAATTGTTATTCACGGACTTGCTAAGCTGAATAGTGAAACTAAGTATGGAATAAAGAGTTTGTTGGATCTAGCAGGCAAAGCAGGAAGTATTGGTGTGTATGAGTTGGGGTGGATTATCGGACCTCGCATTAATGCATTGGGAAGAATGGAACACGCGATTAGAGGAGTGGAATTACTTGTTACGGATGACCCTACCCGTGCGCTAGAACTTGCCTCTGTTCTTCAAAGTACTAATGTTATAAGGCAAGATGAAACAGAAAAGATGTATGATTTGGCAAATGTTTCTGACACGAGTGGGAATATAATCATTTCAGCGGATAGCAATTATCATGAGGGTATAATAGGACTTGTAGCAGCACGTCTTGTTCAAAAGTTTTTTAAACCTGCGATTGTGATCTCTCATACTGAAGCTATGGGGAAAGGTTCAGTCAGATCAGTACCAGGCATTGATATTATTAGCGTTCTTAGAAATTTTGAACACTTATTTGATAAGCTTGGGGGGCATCCCATGGCGGCGGGTTTTAGTATCAAAACTGAAAATATACCTGTTCTAATACAAGAACTTGGTGCTTATATGAAGGCAAACTTTAGTGATGAGTACTTTGTACCGTTTATAGATATTGATATGGAAATACCCTTAAGTTTGGTAAATTTAGATTTCTATGCCAAAATATCGCAACTCTTGCCTTATGGGGTAGGGAATCCAGAGCCCATCTTTTGTTCGAAGAATTTAACTGTTTATGACTTCAACTATGTGGGCAAGGAAGCAAAGCATTTATCTTTAAAGCTTATGTTTAACGGTACAGTATATAAGGCAATCTTTTTCAATGCACCCCAAGGTAATGCTCCACTTGCTTTGAATCAGAAGATCTCTGTTGCCTATACCATCTCAAAAAATGTTTATAAAGACAAAACCTCGATTGACTTGATATTAAAAGACATCGTGTTAGAATGAACAAACAGAGAAAAAATGCTATACAAAAGAAGTGACACTTTTGTACGGAGAAATCCGGAGCAGTAGGTAAGAAAAGACCTATCGGGAATGCCCGTTATAGCTGTAAATAAGTAAAAGACCGGGTGGCACCGTCCACCATAGGACCCCGTCAAAGAAGCGGGGTTTTTTTGTATTTATTTTAGAAAGAACACATGGAAAAACTTAAAAGACTTCATACAAGTGAGATTGCCTCTCATACAGGAGAGACCATCAAGATTGCTGGCTTTGTCCAAGCAATTAGAAATCAAGGTAGTATTAAATTCTTAATCATTAGAGACATTAAAGGACTTATCCAAGTAGTCATACTGAAAAGTTCTAGTGCTTTTGCCCAAGTTGAAGGACTTACACTTGAATCAGTAGTTGAGATTGAAGGACTTGCAAAGGTTGAAAAACAAGCTCCCAGTGGCTATGAGATAGAGGCTACCAGTATGGTGGTTCTGTCCTCAGCTATGCCTTCTCTACCGATTCCTGTAGTTGTTGAAAAATCAGGAGAAGAAAGCGAAATATCTAAGAGGCTAGATAGTAGGTTCATTGACTTGCGTAAGAGTGAAAACACCAAAATATTTAAAGTTTGGACTGAGTTGGAAAAAGGCTTTAGGAATTATTTACTTTCTGCAGGTTATCTTCAGGTCTACTCTCCATCATTTATGAGCTCCGCAAGTGAATCAGGGTCCGAGGTTTTTGAAGTAAAGTATTTTGATAGAAAAGCTTATCTGGCACAATCTCCCCAATTTTATAAACAAATGGCAATGAGTGCAGGTTTTGAACGCGTATTTATGACAGGACCTGTTTTTCGAGCAGAACCATCGTTTACCACAAGACACTTAACTGAGTTTACCGGTTGGGACTTTGAACTATCATATATTGAATCTCATCATGAAGTTATGGATGAGCTTGAAAAGTCGATTGTTTCAGGACTTGAAGCAGTTAAGTCCTCAGGACTTGTTGACTGTGACGTACCAGTAAGACCTTTTCCTAGAATTACTATGTTAGAGGCAAAACAATTATTAGCTAAGAAGGGGGTGCTCTCTGAAAAGGAGCATGATGTAAGTCCTGAAGAGGAAAGAGAACTAGCTAAAATTGTAAAAGAAAAATATAACCATGATTTTGTGTTCTTAATCGATTGGCATATAAGTGCACGACCTTTTTACCACATGCGCCATGCTGACAATAAAGACATAACTAAAAGTTTTGACCTTTTGTATAAAGGGCTTGAAATCACCACTGGTGCTCAACGAGAGCATAGATACAAAGTACTTGAAGAACAAGCTACTGAAAAAGGGATGATACTAGAGGAGTTAGACTATTATATTAATTTCTTTAGATTTGGTTGTCCTCCACATGGCGGTGTTGGCATAGGTCCAGGGCGTATTGTCATGCAACTACTGGGTCTTGCATCTGTTAAAGAGGCTACATTCTTACCAAGAGACGTTAAGCGACTCAATCCATAGGTTAGAGTAAAGGGTTATAGTATTATTACTTGCATGAAACTTAATGTAGTTCAAAGGCTTCAGTTAGGAGTCATATATGCAATACTTGGAGTCTTTGTGCTCATTGAATCACCTCGACCTGTGGTTCATGTTTCTTTAGCTAGGAGCTTAAGAGTTATACTGTTTGTGGGGATAGTTTACTTCGCGCTTAATATAAGTGTGTATAAAAGAAACATAGACTACATTGCTGATTATCTCTTTTATGTACCAAGTCAATCAATCCTAGTTACCCCTAAAGTTATTGCACCCAAACAGGTCACTGCGCTACCTTTTCCTGATGTAAGTGCTCAAGGCATAGTGGTGGCTGATCTAAGAAGCAATACTATCCTATATGAGAGAAATAAGTCTGTTAAGTATCCACCAGCCTCTACGACAAAGGTTATGACGGCGCTTGTTGCTTCGGAATTATTTCCACAACACTCTACTTTTACTGTAGATTATAGTTGCACTCAGATACCAAGTCAGAAGGTAGGATTTGTTAGTGGGGAATTATTAAGTCTTTCGGATTTACTTCAATCGCTGCTTATAGCTTCGGCGGGGGATGCTGCCTGTGTCTTATCTCAAACCCACTCACCAGTGAGTTTTGTAACAAGAATGAATATGATGGCAAAATCACTAGGGATGAATAACACCAAGTTTTCCAATGCCATTGGACTGGATGATTTTGAACATGGCCAGGAATCTACTCCTTTTGATCTCTACCTGATGACAAGGCAAGCGCTAGCAAATGACTTTATTTCCGACACGGTAAAAATTAAAGAACTAACTATTGAATCTCTTCAGACAAGTATGTCTGCAAGTTATAGTCATAGCCTTGTAAATACTAACAAACTGCTTTGGGAGATTCCTGAGAGTGCAGGATTTAAAACAGGTAAAACCGATGGTGCCAAAGAAGTACTGATCTATCTTTACACTAAAGAGGATCGTGATCTGGTAATTATAGTTATGCAATCAGAGGATCGGTTTGAAGATACTAAAAAGATTCTTAACTGGGTTCTTGCCAGTTTTGTGTGGGACTAGTTACTTGTCTTCCTCTTCAGTGGTGCCTTTAACGTATTTTCCATCGATTGCTGGATAATACAAAGTTATAGCCCCTTTTCCTCCGCTCCCTGTGGTGTACCTACCTTCAAAGACATAAATTGGTTGGAGGTATTCTTGCCTAAATTTACTATCGTAGTAGCCAAGATATATCTTTTCGATAGTAACTTTATCCACATTAGTGCGTTGATATCTCTCAAAAGGAGATTTATTACTTGGGATAACACTGGCAATAACGCCATTGCCTCGTGCGACATTTTGCCACGCAATGGCTACGGGAATGACAGGATAGGTTGCTTCTGAAGCTTGATCGATATGATTTTCAAACACCTGGACTATCGGGTTAATAAGCTTAATATTATCAATTCTGGGTTTACCAAATACAACTCTAATCATACCTTGCTTTGGATCAGGTCCCATTATAGGTATTTCATTTATTGATCTAAAGTAATCAAACATAACAATTTGTGCCTCTAATGTACTTGCCGCTTCGACAACTCTCTCACCAACAAATCTACCTAGTGTGGTTCTTTTCTCCCCTGAACTAAATAATGGATCTTGAAATTTGCCAAGTTTAGGAAAAAACTCATCTGCCATTTCTTTGCCTGTCAGTTCGTCTATCGAGCCTGGTTCGTAGTTGGCTGCGATGTTTTTCAGAGGTGTATACATATCTATTGATTGAGATGCCAAATCAACTGTAAGTGTTGCATCGGTATTTATATCTTTCCAGATAAATTTGTCAGCTTTGTAATCTGACACGATTTCAAGCTCACTAAAGCCTAAAGTTAATGCAGCTTCTTGGGCAATCTTACCAGCTTCAAAAGATAGAAAGGTTGGCACATACTTATATACCTTCATATTTTTAGGAATAGCTGTTGGGAGTTTGCCATCTACAGTGTTTAGCTCAAATGAGTCTACATCCCCGTTTGTTGGCATGGCTACAAACTCTATAGGATCTAGTTTGCCATAAACTGGATTCGGTGGGTCTTTGGAAGGAAAGGCTATTTCCCAAGCACCTTTTATAGGGGATTTAAAGACCAGTGCGAGTACATATATAAACAAGAGTGCAATAAACAGCTTAATTAAAGTTCGAGCATAATATGAAACTATTGTGAGTGACATCAATTTTATGTTAGCACATCAGCTGGTGTGTTAAAATGCTTCTATGGTTATAAGAACAAGAATGGCCCCTAGTCCTACAGGTGAATTTCATATTGGCGGTATGAGAACACTTTTGTATAACTATGCGTTTGCAAAAAAAATGGGAGGCTCTTTTGTCCTCCGGATTGAAGATACGGACCGAGAAAGATACGTTGAAGGTGCAGTGGACAGACTACTTGATGTTATAAAAAATTATGGTCTTTCTTGGGATGAGGGTCCTCAAGTCAATGGTCCCTTTTCTCCTTATGTTCAATCAGAAAGGCTGGCCATCTATAAAGAATATGCTTTAAAGCTTGTCGCATCGGGACATGCTTATTATTGTTTTTGTTCTAAAGACAGACTTGAAAAACTTAAAGCGGATGAACAGAGCAAGGGAGTCGCATCAACAAAGTATGATAAGCGCTGTTTACACCTTTCAGCAGACGAAGTTCAAGAACATCTGACAAACGGTATGCCTTTTGTAATAAGGTTAAATGTAAAGCCTAATGACTATGTAAGTTTTACAGATTCTACTCTTGGGCCTATCTCTTTTCCTACAAATGACATCGATGATCAGGTACTTCTTAAATCAGATGGCTTTCCAACCTATCATTTAGCAGTAGTAGTTGATGACCATCTAATGGAAATTACGCATGTTCTTAGAGGGGTTGAGTGGTTACCTTCAACTCCAAAACACATCTTGTTGTATAAAGCATTTGGCTGGGAGCTGCCAACTTATGCCCACTTACCGTTGTTGAAGGAGAAAGGGGATACCAAAAAGTTATCCAAACGAATGGGCTCCGTATCTGCTGTTGAGTTCTTAAGTGAAGGGTATTTGCCAGAAGCATTGTTAAACTTTTTAATGTTTTTAGGCTGGAACCCTGGTACAGAACAAGAAATTTACACACTTGATAATTTTATACAAGCTTTTTCACTTGAGCGTATTCATACAACTGACTTAGTAGTCTTTGACCGTGATAAGTTACTGTGGATAAATGGGTTTTATATTAGGTCATTACCAATTGAAGAGCTTTACTCACGACTACATGCGCATGCGCAAGCTTTTAAGTACACCTTGAATGCCTCAGAGGATAAGTCCAAAGACTTGCAAATACTCTCTGTTACGCAAGAGAGACTTAAAACTCTTCGGGAGTATAATCAGTTAACTGCTTTTTTTTATCACCCAATCATAGTAGATAAAGATGCTCTGGTGCACCAGTCTGGAACTGAACAGAGGGCAAAGTCTATACTAGGACTGTTCTTAGAGCAGTTTACATCAACTCGTGATGCAGATTGGCAAAAAGATAAGCTTGATACAGCTTCTCATCAGCTACTTGAACTCAATAATCTAAAGCCAAAAGAAGCATTTATGACAATCCGAGTTGCAATAAGTGGTACAACCACAACACCCCCGCTTTTTGATGTTATCGCTATCATGGGTAAACTAGAGATACTAAGGCGTGTAAAAGTCGCGTATGAAATGTTATAGTTTTAGTAATGTCCCTGTTTGGTAAAAAAAATACACTTCTTGAATCGGTCGCGTCTCGCTATTTCGATTCCTGTTTAATCCTCTTTGGTGATGCTAAAATAAAAGATTTGATAAAAGGCAAATTCCCAGCTATCCAATATACTCTATCGGGCTATGATATTAGTGAGCTACCCACTGATGACAAGGTTGCCTTGATAAGTTTGTTATTTCATCTTGATGTGAATGAACGAGGTGAGAAGCAGGCAATTCCCGCTCTTGAGGACGCGATAAACAAAGTAAAAGAGCGCCTTGGTGCAGATAAAGACTTTACAGATTTGCTTCTTAGTTTACCAGAAGGAGTTTTTGCTGCACAAAAATTAAAGATCATTCCAAGGCAAGATTTAGAGAGTCAATTTATGGTTCTTGTAGGTGAGTTACAAAAGACACGAGATGCACTCAATACAAGTGTTTCAAAACAGACGTTGGACCTTGCAGCAGAAAAAGATATTTTAAAAATCACTTTATATAATGCCAGTGATGGGGTTTTTGCGCTTGATAAAGATGGCTTAATTATAACGTTTAATAAAAAGATGGAGGATCTTACCGGTTATAAGCATGAGGAGGTTAAAGGTAAGAAAGCAGATGAGGTGGTTAGATTGTTTGATGATTCAATGCCTTTAGATAGTGCCAAGTACAGCCCAACCGTCGAAAACCCAACAGATAGGAATGTCTACTCAAATAACAAAGTAACACTTGTCTCTCGTACGGGCATTAAAAAATACGTCCGGATGATCAGTGCTGTCTTAAATGAACCTACTGAAAAAAACTTGGGGAGTATAGTAACGCTTACCGATATAACCAAGGAGATTGAACTTGAAAATATGAAAATAGATTTTGTGTCGATTGCTGCTCATGAATTACGAACACCTTTAACTTCTATTAGAGGGTATTTAGAGTTATTATCTTCTAAATTACCTGAAAATATTGATGATCAATCTAAAAAATATTTAGAAAAGGTTGTGGTTAGTGCAGATCAGCTGCATATCCTTGTTGAAAACCTACTTAACATCTCAAGGATTGAGAAAGGGAGTCTGATATTAAATAAAATGGAATCAAGCATGGAAGCGGTAATTCTTGAGTCTATTGCACTGTTCCAAGCTATGGCTGCTCAAGCCGGTGTGAGTGTGAATTATATCAAACCGAAAAGTGATATACCTAATGTCTTGATTGATCATACTATGATGCTAGAGGTAGTTTCAAACTTATTGGATAATGCGATAAAGTATAATAAACCTGATGGGAGTATAACGATTACTAGTGAGCTAGTGGATGATAAGGTAGTAACGCATGTCAAAGATACAGGGATTGGAATTCCATCAGAATCACTCCCGCACATTTTCAAAAAGTTTTATAGAACTTCAACCAATGTTTTAGTCCAAGGTAGAAAAGGTACAGGACTGGGGTTGTTTATTTCAAAGCAAATTGTAGAATTACATGGAGGTCAAATATCACTTACAAGTGAGTTAGGAAGTGGTACTACGTTTAGTTTTTCGGTACCAATAAATAAACAAGCATGACAAAAAGAATACTAATGATCGAAGATGATATCTACATCAGAGAGCTGTATGAAGAAGTACTTCGAACAGCAGGGTATGAGGTTATAACAGCGATCGATGGTGAGCTAGGCTTAGCTAAAGCCATTGAAGGCGTCTATGATTTGATTCTGCTAGATATCATGTTGCCTAAGATGACAGGGATTGAAGTGCTCAAAAAACTCCGAGAAGAGGGTTGTGCTACTGAATCTGTCCCTGTATATCTACTTACTAATCTAGGAGAAGAAACTATTGCAAAAGAGACCTATAAACTTGGAGCAAACGGTTATTTATTAAAAGCCAAATACTTACCAAAAGAACTTATCAAAGAAGTGGACAAGTTTTTTGTTAAAACAGATAAAAAAGGCACTCTTACTACTCTTGGTTGATGAACTATCTAGCAATAATAGAAGTACTGCATTGAACTAATATTTTTAACTGATAGAATGTGATTATGACCACAAACAAAATCGATGATTTAAAAAAGAACAAAAACCTCGCTCTCACATCTGCGCTTGAGCAAATTGAAAAAGCATATGGTAAAGGATCTATTATGCGTTTGGGTGATAGAAATACGGATACTTCCATTGAAGTAGTACCTACAGGATCTATTGCTCTTGATATTGCTCTTGGTATAGGTGGTGTTCCCAAAGGAAGAATAATAGAAATATATGGGCCCGAATCATCAGGTAAAACAACTCTTGTTCAACATATTATTGCCGAAGCACAAAAAATGGGCGGTACAGCAGCACTTATTGATGCAGAACATGCTTTTGACCCAGCGTATGCGGAAAAGACCGGCGTTAATATAAAAGAGCTTTTAGTTTCTCAACCAGATATGGGAGAACAAGCTCTAGAAATTGCCGAAACACTTATCAGATCCAATGCTGTAGATGTTATTGCCATAGACTCGGTTGCAGCACTAGTACCTAAAGCCGAAATTGAAGGCGATATAGGGGATTCTCATATAGCACTGCAAGCTCGTCTTATGAGCCAAGCTTTAAGAAAAATAACTGGTGCTGTTAGTAAATCCAGATGTACGGTCATTTTTACCAACCAAATTAGATCAAAAATTGGTGTTATGTTTGGGAATCCTGAAACGACTACAGGGGGCAATGCACTTAAGTTTTATGCTTCAGTTAGATTAGAAATACGTAGAATCCAAACAATAGGAACCCCAGGTGAACCTGTAGGTATAAAAGTGAGGGTAAAAGTCGTTAAGAATAAAATGGCGCCACCATTTAAAGTTGCAGAATTCGATATAATGTTTTCTGAAGGTATTAGTAAAGAGGGTAGTCTCATTGATGTTGCAACTACTTTTGGTATTATCAAAAAAAGCGGAGCATGGTATGAATTTAATGGTGTTAAAATTGGCCAAGGAAGAGAAGCAGTTAAGGCATTTTTGAAAGAAGATAAGAAGATCTTTGCAGAAATTGATAAAAAGACCAGAAGTGAAATGGCTACTAAAGGTGGCGATATCATTAAAGTAGGTGGAGATGCCGAAACGCCTATTATAGACGAATCTACCTCGGAATAATGACATATCAAGAAGTGTATTCGAAGCTTTTTGCCTTATGTGTGGATGTTTTTTCCAGACACCCTGTGACTGAGAAGAAGGCTGCTGATAAACTAAAATTTTACTTAGCGGCTCCAAGGTTTGATGCAGTAGAACCTGATATAAAAGATCAAGTCGCAACCGAACTTTTAAGTAGATTGGTAGCTATGGAACTTATAGGCGATATGGCATATGTCTCAAGCTATATCGCATCAAATAATCAATCCGCTACTCCCGATGGCTCATTACTAGTTAGTAATAAGCTTCTCATAAAGGGTATAACGCAAGAAACACTTGTCCAGTACACTGAGGCTCTGCTCGAGGCCGAAGTTAGCAATGCTAAGAAAGTACTCACGAAGAAGTTTGGAGATCCTACGCTTGTTGAGGATAAAGACAAGAAGCTAAAGTATCTGTATCAACGTGGTTTTAGAGTGGCACAAGTGATGTACGGGCTTGAAGAGGCCTAACTACAGTATTATTTCCTGTCATTGACACAATTATCTAAGTGAAATAGAATCTATACGTAATTTATGAATTTGTTAAATCTATTAAAACTTAAATCCCGTATTTTCGCTTCGTTACAACATATAAGAGAGAATAAAGTCTTACTTAATAATGCTAACTATCTTGGGAAGCGCATTTTGCGTGGTTTGAGTAATGATTGGAGGATATATGGATCCGATTTTAATTTTGTTGTTGCTAGTTATAGCAATAGGCCTTACAGCAGGTGCAGTTTATTACTACACCAGTCAGCGTAGTACTACTACTGTTGTTTCTGCGCCACAAGTCAGCCCTCAAGTAAATATAGCTAATGATCAGGCAATACTAGAAGCTAAAGCCAAAGCTCAGGAAATGCTTCTGGATGCCAAACGCCAATCCATGAACATAGAATCTCAAGCAGAAGAGCGTGCTAGAAAGATACGTGAAAGAACCGTAGAGCTGGAAAAAGATATAGCTCTTAAAAGAGCGGAAGTGGATGCAAAAGAGAAGGATCTATCAGCTAAAGCGAAAAGTGTTAGAGATATAAAAGAGAGGCTTGAGAAACAGAAAGAAGAACTTGATACTCTGATTAGAAGTCATCAGACAAGTCTTGAGAAAATTGCCCAGCTTACAAAAGATGAAGCAAAAGCCTTGCTGTTACAATCCTTTGATAAAGAAATAATGGCTGAAAAAGGCAAAAAGCTACGTCAACTTGAAGAGGAAGTAAAAAAAGAAGCAGATCAAACAGCCAAAGAAATACTGCTTGATGCAATGCGCTATGGGGCTACTGACTATGTGGTCGAGTATACAACTTCCAGAGTTAAACTGGGGGATGATGATATGAAAGGACGTATAATTGGTAAAGAGGGTAGAAATATTAAGTTATTCGAAGAACTTACTGGCGTTGAACTAGATTTAGATTCCGCGCCTGGGGAAGTCATAGTATCTTGTTTTGATCCGGTAAGACGAGAAATAGCTAAAGTTTCTTTAGAACGACTACTTAAAGACGGTAGAATACAGCCCTCTCGTATTGAAGAAGTAATAGAAAAAACCTCACACGAAATAGAACAAATAATATATAAAGAGGGAGATAACTTGTGTCATAAGGTTGGTGTTTATGATTTACCTAAAGATATAGTTCAAATGTTAGGGAGATTTAAATATAGATTCTCATATGGGCAGAATATGATTGAGCACACACTAGAAGAAACAAGAATTGGTGTTGCTATTGCCCATGAGTTAGGTGCAAATGTGGAAATAGTAAAACTTGGTTGTTTATTACATGACGTTGGTAAAGTGGTAAATGACGAGGAAGGTACACACGTACAGTTAGGTGTTGAGCTGCTTAAGAAATATAGAATAGATGACAGAATTATAAAATGCGTAGGAGAACACCATGAAGATACACCCATAAGCTCTATTGAATCAGCAATTGTTAATCTTGCAGACCACGTAAGCGGTGCTAGACCTGGTGCGAGATCAGAGGATTACGATTCCTATGTTAGACGGATGAAAGCTCTGGAGGAGGCAGCGACGTCATTTGAAGGAGTTGAAAAAGCATATTCTGTAGCTGCAGGGCGAGAAGTTAGAATATATGTTATGCCAGATAAAGTTGATGATGCATCAACTGCATTTTTAGCACGAGAAATTGCACGAAAAATAGAACTTGAACAAACATATCCCGGTGTAGTAAAAGTAACTGTAATAAGAGAAACACGAGTTTCTGAAACTGCAAAATAATGAAAATACTTTTTAT
>CAZLZI010000006.1:0-30352 GCA_964563965.1 uncultured Candidatus Saccharibacteria bacterium | reverse complement strand
TCTCATAGGTACACATTTTACCTAATGTGTAACCTATGTTTCTCAGCCTGTGCAGTAATACTTGGGTCTTATACCATTTATGGTGTATAATACTTTCTGTGTCCTTTGGGATATCACAAAAGGACGCTTTTTTTATGGAATTACGAAATATTGCAATAATAGCACACGTAGACCACGGTAAAACAACCATTGTTGATGGTTTATTAAAGCAATCTAAAACCTTTCGTGAAAACGAACTGATCATGACTCAAGATTTAATCATGGATTCAAATGATCAAGAAAAAGAACGCGGAATTACTATTCTTGCCAAAAATACGGCTGTTTTATACAAAGGCATCAAGATAAACATCATAGATACCCCCGGACACGCTGATTTCGGCGGAGAAGTTGAACGAACCCTTAATATGGCTGATGGAGCTCTTCTTGTTGTCGATGCGCAAGAAGGTCCAATGCCACAGACAAAGTTTGTCTTGAAGAAAGCATTAGAGCTCGGGCTTAAAGTTATTGTCATTATAAATAAAATAGATAAACCCAATTCCAGAATTCCTGAAACACTTGCAAAGATAGAGAACCTCTTTTTAGAACTAGCTACCAGAGAAGAACAGCTAGAATACCCAGTACTTTACGCATCTGGTAAATCAGGTAAAGCATGGCATCTTTCTCCAGCAGATTTTAATGAAGAAGCTGACTTTACTCCAATATTTGAATCTATTGTTAAATTTATTCCAACTCCAAAGATTGACGAAAGCACCTCATTTCAAATGCTTGTCAGTGCACTCGATTGGGACTCCTTTAAAGGTAAGTATGCAATCGGCAGGATAAGAAGGGGCAGTATTAAGCCCGGGGATAAGCTTGTGTTATTAAAAGACGGTACTAAAAGCATTGAACTTCTTGTTGAAAAGGTTTATGAAAACCAAGGACTTAAGAGAGTAGAAACTGAGATAGGGATTGCTGGAGACATTATTGCACTTACAGGTATAAAGAATGCAGATATTGGCGACACGCTTGCAGATGCTTCAAATCCAGAAGCATTACCTGCAACAAAGATTGATGAGCCAACTCTTAGCATCAATATAGGTCCAAACACCTCCCCATTCATGGGTAAAGAGGGTAAGTTTGTAACCGGCAGACAGATACTTGAACGTATAGAAAAAGAACTTCAAACAAATATCGCGATGAAATTCAGAATTTCAGAAGACGGTAAATACGTACTATCTGGCAGAGGAGAACTTCACCTCTCAGTCTTTTTAGAAACATTAAGACGAGAAGGGTTTGAAATAGAAGTAAGTAAGCCAACCGTTATCACAAAGATAATCGACGGTATTGTAATGGAACCTGTAGAAGAACTTACCATTGATGTTGACAACTCTTATGTTGGTACAGTTAAAAGCGAAATCGGTAAACGTAGAGGCCAGCTTATTAATCAAGAGGACTTAACTTCAGAATCTACCAGACTTACATTTGAAATTACTACTCGGGGCTTACTAGGACTAAGAGGTGTATTGTTAACTCTCACCAGAGGTACCGCTATCGCCAGCTCAGTCTTCTTAAGAAACGAGAAGGTTATAAGTGGCGGCGTACAGAGTCAACGCAAGGGAGTATTAGTTGCAACAAATACCGGCAAAGCAGTGCCTTATGGACTATCGGCAGCACAAGAAAAAGGTCCAATTTTTATTCCTGCACAAACCCCTGTTTACGAAGGTATGGTTGTAGGAATTAATGGCCGAGACGAAGATCTTGAAATAAATGTTTGCAGGGAGAAACAACTTACAAATAACCGTTCTGCAGGTGAAGACGGCATAGTACTGACCCCACATGTAGAAATGAGCCTTGAGCAGTGTCTTGGCTTTTTAGAAGACGACGAGTTACTTGAGATTACTCCACATAATCTAAGACTGAGAAAGAAACTTCTCAACGGCAGTGATCGAAAAAGAGCAAGTAGAAAATAACTAAGCTGCGTGTAAAACTAATCCAGAAATTCGTTTGAAGTGTTTTTTATTTAATGTCATTAACTCAAGATCATGTTCAATACAAGATGCAGCAATTAAAATGTCGTTGTCAGGTATTCTATTCCCCTCTCTAGATAGATGTAATTTTATCCGTGTTGAAATACTTGCAGTTTCGATGGTTATAGGCAGAGTACTAACCTCAAGCTCTTTTAAGAAATTTACAAGCAAATCCTCGGACTTTTTTATTATAAGCACACCGTACAACATCTCAGAATAAACAATGGGATTAATATAGTAGTAATCTGTAGTAGGCAAAGTCAGCTTGCCTTTTGAAAGATCAATCAAAATACTTGTATCCAGCAATATCTTCATAGTTAAAAATCAAAGTAGGATTTATCTCTAAAGGACTTAACAGCCTCCTTGATAGTTTCATAATCCTTATCATTCAACCTCAAAGCCTTGCTAGTATTACCTACTTTATATGTATAAATCGGCGAAAGCTTGGCTACAGGACGCTTATTTCTATATATGTAAACCGTATTACCTTTAGCGTAAACCTCCTCCAGCAAGACTCCAAAATTATTCTTAGCTTCAGTAGCATTAACTTTCTTTTCCATGTGTGCATAGTAGCTAATATGGCTAATATAGTCAACATAGATGTGTCGTGTAGGTTAATGAAACCAGATATTTATAGTACAATTTAAGTATGAAATTAGGCATCCTTCCTGTAAAAGAACTACCTCCTGCAAAACCTTTATTAAAGCTACTTGGACCTAGTTTTATAATCTTAGGTCTTGGTCTTGGGAGTGGGGAACTGATACTTTGGCCATACCTCACATCACTTTACGGACTTGGAATTATTTGGGGTGCAATTGTCGGTATAACCTTTCAATTTTTTATGAATATGGAAATAGAGAGATACGCACTTGCAAAGGGGGAAAGTATTTTTGTTGGATTTGCCCGTAAACTAGCCTTTCTACCCATTTGGTTCGTGCTCTCAACTTTTATCCCGTGGATTTGGCCAGGCATAGCCGCTTCATCAGCGAAAATACTTGGCAGTTTATTTGGTATAACTCAAACGCATTATCTTGCCATAGTTTTACTTCTGCTTGCCGGTTTTATTCTCTCCATCGGACCAGTGCTATACAAAACTGTTGAAAACTTACAAAAATTTCTCATTTTGCTTGGTGTCCCCATTATATTTGGTATTACAGTTTATATAGTCCTTGTACTTAACCCAGATGCAGTGGGTGCCCTTACCAAAGGTATGGTAGGCATTGGAGAAAACTATCTGTTCTTACCAGTAGGTATTCCAATCGCTACCTTCTTAGCTGCTCTTGCCTATGCTGGGGCAGGTGGGAATTTAAATTTGGCTCAATCGAATTATATAAAGGAAAAAGGGTATGGCATGGGAGAACATGCAGGTCGGATCACTAGCATGCTTACTGGTAAAGCCGAAAACATTTCTCTTGAAGGTGCTGATTTTGAAATGAACGAGAAAAATCTTAGTACCTTTAATAAGTGGTGGAAAAATATTAACATTGAGCACTTTGGAATCTTTTGGGTTACAGGCGTGGTAACTATTCTTATGTTTGCACTTTTGTCTTATGTAACTTTATTACACCAAGGTGGTACCAAATCAGATATCTCTTTTATCATCAGTGAAGCACATGTTATAAGCAGTATCGTTAGCCCTTTCTTAGGCACTTTTTTCCTAATCATTGCGGGCGTAATGCTCTTTGCAACGCAACTCACCGTACTCGATGCTACAAGTAGAATACTTTCTGAAAACATAGTTTTAGCACTAAAAGATAGTGAAGGCAGAAGTATCTCTAAAATCTACTATACAGTTTTATGGATCCAAATAGTAACAGGCATAGCAATATTAAGTATTGGTTTTGCAGAACCTTTACAACTTGTTATTATTGCAGCTGTTCTAAACGCGTTTGCAATGTTTGTTCATAGTGGATTAACTCTCTGGCTTAACAAGACTGCGCTGCATAAAAATATTCAACCAAATATGCTTAGAGCCGGAGTGATGCTACTTGCTTTTCTATTTTATGGAGGCTTTAGTATCTATACTATAATCACAAGACTGTTTTATTGAGGCAAAAATGTGGCCAACATAACAACACTTGGATGAAGAAGACTATCTAACACTTCACCGGTCAACCCATACCCATCTTTTACCAATACAAAAAGTGTAGCGTCATTAACATAAGCCGCATCCATTTTATACATCCCTGACACAAACACGTCACTTGTTTCGACAAAGGTTAACTCCCCCATAACAGAGGAATAACAAACTTTATTAGTATCATCAACATCAACTGCATGCATTACATAGGTCTCTTCCACGTCTAGTCCCGTAACTGAAACATCAACATATACAAGTCCACCAAGGATTTTACGGTTTAGAGTGCCCCTAATTGTAGCTACATCGGAAGTGAACAGAGCTGTTTGGGTCTCATTTTCTGAAGGCAATATTGGATCTATAAACTTAACATCACACATAGTTTGTGACTTTTCTGCACTTGGTTTAAGTTCCACTACCGGATCTGCATAACTTGCGGTCAGTTCTTCTTTAAAATCAGGCATATCTCCATCACTGGTACGGTAAAAGAAATATGCAAACCCAAATACACCAAAAAAGAGGAAAACAACTGCTAGAAATACTCCCAAAATAAGTTGGACATAACCCATTTCTTGGGTTTTTCTTTCCAGAACGGGCAAATTCATAACACTATCATACCAGTGAAAGAAAGGGTTTGAAACGACAAATTAATTAAGCTTGAAAACAGCGTTTATGGTATAATACCCTAGACTCTGATAGTGTTGAAGTATCGAAGAATCCTTAACTCTTTCGTATTTCCCAACTTAGGAGCAGTTAATAATTTACTATATTTAGGAGGTGAAAACTAAGTGATAAAACTATACGTTGGCAATTTGCCGTACAAATTTACGGCAGATGATTTGAAGAACCTATTTTCTGCATACGGAACAGTTACTGCCACCATTATTGATGACAGAGCTACCGGCAGATCAAAAGGGTTTGGATTTGTAGAACTAGAGGACTCCGTTTCCGAACAAGCCATAGCAGAAATGAATGGCAAGGATGTGGATGGAAGAGGATTAGTTGTTAATGTTGCACGCCCAATGCAAGATAGACCAAAAAGGTCTTTTGACAATAACAACAATAACCGAGGAGGATTTAGAGGTAACAGATACTAAATACTTTCAATCGTAAATAAAAAGGGGCGGATTATTCCGCCCTTTTTTAGTGGCCTTCTGGATTTGTAAATATAGGTCCAGTGTTTTGTTGTCTAAAGCGTTCATACACAGTAACATCGATAGGTAAGCCATTTACGATACGACCATCGGGATGTTGCATAACTAGACTAGAAATCCACGTTGCATATGCTTCGTAAGGTATCCCTAGCATTGCGGCGACAACACCTCGTCCAAGTGAATTACAATACAGCTCTTGTGCCAGCGGATCATCCGCTCCTTGAACCTCGACTTTAACCAAACTCTGACATGTTTCTATTCCTAAACTAATATAGAGATCTACCAACGGATCAGTTGATAATTCTTTTCTAGTGACTCTGGGTCCTATTCGAAGAGTCGAGATGTTTCCTTGTTCCCCATAATCAGTATAGGCTGCAGGTTCCAATCCTTCTGGGCTTGGAATACTTGAGGGTAAGGGTATATAATCTGGCATTATGTATAACCCGTATAATTTCTGTGGTCGAACGTTTAATACTAACCTCGTATTCCCAAATGATAAAAGCTGATTTTCCATAAAATACTGCCTAAAATTTTGTCTAAATTTTTCCATTTCTGCATAGTTAACTTCAACACCTGTCATATTAAGAACTTGAATACCTTCATAGGCTGTCTCATTATAATAAACTGTTGCTGGAAGACCACTAAATGGCGCATAGCTATTTGCAATGACACCTAACATATCTGCTTCTCCCGCTTTCTGCGAGGATGGTGAGCGTAATAAATAAGCGTAGTCAACTCCACCTATAACCCAAGGGGGTATTGTTCCAGATGCGTTGTTCTTCTCCTCGTCGGTAGGGAGTACAGGTACATTACCAGGTGCAGAATCTACACCTGCTTGTGCAACACAACCAGCTAATAATAAACCAATCCCAACAATAACTGGTGCAACAACTACGCGTTTTACCGTACTTACAACCCTCTTACTGCCTTTTGAACCATAAGGAGCAGAATCTACTTTAGGAATGGGAATAGCGAACTCACCTCCACTACTCGGTGCTTGTCTCTCCACTTCAATGTATTGTCCACTTCGTTCAGTCATTTTATGTAAATTATCGGCTAAAATAATATTTAACTTACTCTCAATGTGAGCTTAATTCTCTTTTTATGCGGTAAGCTAAATAAATCCATAGCAGACTCTAGCATGATTTTCTATAAATCACAAAATTTGAACATTTGTATCTTCAAGTACTTTTTGTCATCATAAAGACATGAAGCACAACCTGCTCAAAGTGCTACTGCTTATTAACTCTATAAGTATTGGCTTTATATATGGTATACATTCGGGTTTAGAGAGTAAAAAAAATACCGCATACTTAATACCCTTAGCTCAACAAAGCATATTGGGCGTATCAACTGATCGTATTGTCGAAAAGGCATACGAAGATAGTGCCTTTGGCGTATTGCAAAAAAAGATTGATGAAACACAGGGAACATTTGGACTCTACATTTATGATATAAATTCGCAAAAGATTTATAGACATAATGCCGAGGATAATTTTTATGCAGCTTCCGTTTTTAAAGTATTTTTAGTCAGCTCTGTTTTTAAACAAGTTGATGCGGGAAAACTTTCTCTTGAAGACAAACACAGAATTGAGGAAGACGATATAACAGGCGGTACAGGCATTCTACAGTATGAAGACGACAAAGAAAAAGAGTATAGCGTATTGGAATTAATAACTCTTGCCTTAAAGAAGTCCGATAATACAGCGCAAAACATACTTATAAGACTACTTGATAAAAAGTATATTAATGAAAAGGTGTTCACAAAAGATAATTATTCATCCCCCGAGAAAGTGGGACAATTTATGCAGAGGTTATATGCTGACACCTATACAACTAGAGCAAGTACACAAATAATTACTGACTTATTAAGTAGTACGGATTTTGATGACAGAATACATACTGGCTTAAATGAAAAGATTTCCTTTGCCCATAAGATTGGAACCTGGCCTGAAGGTAAAGCATGGCACGATTGCGGTTTGGCAACTTATACAGACCAAACTGTTGTAGTTTGTTTGATGAGCAAAGACACGACAGAACAAGATTTTCTATATGTCTCAACAGCAGTCGGTAGTTTTATAAACACGTTATTTACCGATTTATAAACTCCTGGTTTAAGCTATAATCAAATACATGGATGGGGCAGCAGGATTAATATTTTCTAAAGATAAAAAGCAAATTCTACTTATAAAAAGACGTGATGTTCCGGTTTGGGATCTACCTTGTGGCGGTAGAAATGTGAATGAATCACCAGAGGACTGTGTCATTAGAGAAGTGTTCGAAGAAACCGGCTTTAATGTTTCTGTAATCAGATTAGTCGCAATTTATAACAATACGTGGAAAAGGGGAAACTGCATACATTCATATATCTGTGAAATAGTTGGTGGTGAAAAACGAGTCTCAGATGAAAGCAAAGAGGTTGAGTATCATGATGTATTAAATCTACCGCATTTAAAAACCCTTTTTGTCGATCAATTTATTGAAGACGCTCTAAAAGAAGATAAGGCGGTGATTAAAGCTGATTTGAAGAAAATCCCGCTATCATTCTTTGTAACTGAGTCACTTAAACACCCAATTGTAGCCCTAAGATATTTTCTTGTTTATAACGGCATTCATATAAATACCTAAAGACCTACTTAAGGCATTTAAATTGAGCTATACATTCATTCTTTGCAGTTTCATCAGGGATAACTGCGCATGAATTACACATATCAATTCCTGTTCTATCTTCTTGCAACATATTTTGCAGTTCTGTCATATCGGTATAAGTTACATTCGATGGAGCAATAAAATACGAGTCATCAACTGCCCAGTCAGAACATTTATAATCGTAGGTATCGTTTAAGGCTTTAAGATTAGTGTCAGTTTTAGCTTTTTCCACATCAAGTGCGCTATAACTCATCTTTATCCCCTGGTCCATCGCATCCCCCCACATATACATAAACTCACCATCTGACACAACATGACTTGCAACCATAGTACCGGTTCCATTATCCATAGTGAAATTTCCCCTCATCTTATTTCCAAGTATGAATATCTCACCTTCAGATTTCGGTTCGGTACCTGAAAACTTACAGTTTAATGCTCTTCCCATCTTGATTAAATCAAAAATAGAACCTTGCAGATTTCTGTCGGTAGTACTTTGTTCTTCTAGTGGCATACCAGGACTTTCGGGTATCACAGGTGCTTTTGCTCTGGACATAGCATTTACATATACCACACCACCAATAACAGATAAGAGTACTATTACAATTAAGATAAGTAGTTTTTTATTCATGCTTTCATTCTACACTTTTCAGCTATATCTACAAATTAGTATGCAGGTAACAGACCTGAAGATCTGCAGTAGGCATAATTCCAGCCTCCATTACCTGCTGTTTTATAATTCCAAAAAAATTGTCCTAGGAGTGGCAAGAATACTTCAAGCTGTGTTTGGCCATAGTGTTTAATGTAGGTAGTTTTCTCTACTGTTGTTAACCCTTTAAGCGATAAAGCATCAATCCCAAGACTCCATTCACCACACAGTGCTGCTCGATGTTTCTGAACACGGTTAATCAACCTTCCCCAGTTTTGTTTGGTAAATTCAATGTGTTCTGGCATTGACATCTCTTTGTCTTGCTGTGAAAAACACTGATATAAATGAAGATCAAGAATAACATTGGTAAAAGGAGGTCTTACCATAAAGTCTGTCCACTTCAGCGGTCTAAAAGCATCACTTATAATTACGGCACAGTTGCTGCTTTCTCGTACTGCTTTGTAGCCTTCTTGGTAAAATCTTTTAAGAATCGCTAAAGGAATATCATAATGCGGTTCATTTAGTAACTCAATACCAAACAAATTGGAAAACTTACCATACCGACTAGCTAACTGGTGTAACACTGATAAAGTGCGTAGTATGTTTTCTTTGTCCTTGTGCCACTCTATTTTTCCAGCCCTGCCACTATGATCCCAACCATTCTGGCTACCGGGAGCTGTGTGTAAATCAAGTATTACCTGTAAGTCGTGAGCTTTAGCAAGATTCATTAAGTTATCTAGATAGTTAACCGTACTGGGGTAAGGAGGATAGTCACCAAAAAGATAATGCCCTACAGGAATGCGCAGAGCATTTATGCCTTGTGAGTTAAGAAAGATCATGTCTTGCTTTGTAATATAGTCCTCATAATGAGCAGTTAGTTTATGAGCAAGTCCAGTAGCATAGGTGCTGTGGAGCATAAACTCATCAGTAGCATGTGTCATGGCAAATAGATGGGGAGTAATCCATTTCTCCAATACTAAATACCCACCAAGATTTACTCCGTTTAACTTCATGCCCTATTTTAACAAACTTAAGTGTAGCTCATATGTTGATTACCTCTGCTAGAATAAATCTGTGAATAAGTTAGTTATTTATCTACTACTGTTATTAGTACTAGTACCTCCTTATACCTTCATGCTTGGTCGGGATATGACTGCATCAGATGATTTTCATTTTAAAAACTGGTCATATGTTTTTATGAAAGAATTCGAAGCAAAGAATTATGATAAGCTATATGTCTCAATTCAACCAGGTGCGTTAACACTATATAGTAATATTATTGGGTTTAAATCACTCTACTTCTTAAAAGATAAACTTGGACTAATTCCACAAACAGGCAAAGACTTCGAACTCTTGCTTAATACCTTTCACAAGTTACCAAAAGTACTGACTAGTCTAGGCATTATACTTTTCATATACAGAAAGCTCTCGAAGATAACCCAACCCAAGTTTGCATTCTTAGTTGTTGTACTACTAGCTTTGGAACCCCTCATTCTAGGACATGCACGAGTAATACAAACGGATGCACTCCCGATGTTTATTGCACTGTTAACCTTACTCATCCTGTATGACCACCGGTTAAAGAAACCTTCTATGTATGCAATTGTGTATATAGGTGTCCTATCTGCTCTCTGTGTGCTTGAGAAATCTCTATACTTCACACTTTTTATTGTGCTGTTTGCAGAGATAACAACCAACATATTTAGTTCTGCAAGAAAACGGCACCATGTACAAGAGTTAGTTTTATATGTCTGTACGTTCTTTATAACACTAGTACTTTTATTTCCAGCTTTTTGGGGTAACTTTTACTTTACTCTTTATAGGCTTACCATTGGTTCTTTCATTTTTGGTGTTCAAGGTCTTGATACCGAAACATTTACGTATGCACAAACACAACATCTTCACGATTTCTTCTATTACTTTAGATTTTTACTTAATAAAGTCAGTGCTGAGATCTGGGTTGGACTTCTACTCTTTACGCTAAACATTAAAACACTAAGAAAGTCTTTTAATAAACATCAACTCACATTTCTAGCTTTTCCTCTACTCTCTTTTAGTGTGCTTCTTATTGCGGAAAAGAAATTGGGTAGATATACAATTCTTATATTTCCGTATTTGATTTTGCTTGCCTCACTTGGTTATTACAAGCTAGTAGAAAAGCGCTTTATAATTATCATAGTGCTCTTTATTAGTGTAAAACTGGCTCAATTGGGTTTTCTGTTTCCCGATTTCCTGATGTATAAAAACCCTCTTTCCTTTGATCAAGGATTTAATAATACAGCTGAAGCTTGGGGATCAGGGGGTAAAAAACTTGGCGACTATTTAACAAAGAACTATGGGGTTAATAAAGTACTTTACACTGCAGATTATAGATTTTTGTATCTCTACTACGCAGGAGAAGTCTTAAGTAAAGATGCACTAACTTGTGCAAGTGTATATGATTTCATAATCACAACCTCCCCTGCACAAACTGTGTGTAACAAAAAACTTAAGGTAATTGATACCTATGCTGCTCACAAGGATCTTAATTTCTATATACTCAAGTAAGCAATCCCTGTCATTTTGCAGCTGTTCTAAGACCTTGAAGCAAATTATCTTCAACTTCAAAATAGCCTTGAGCCAGTCGTTGTTTAGCAAGTTTACTGCCTCGTTCTCCTGGAACGAAGAGTTCTTCCACATTCGGTAGTTTCTTTGTTGCTTTCACTTTTTCTATCAATTGGCTTACTTCTCTTTCAAATGATGACTTTTCTACAAACTGGGAGGGATCAATTGCAAAAAGTAGGTTTCCCCAGTTTCTAGCAGTGTCTCCAATTCCTGTAAATGAAGCTCTAACTAGAGGTCCTGTTAATATCTCAACCATCATAGCTAAACCAGCTCCTTTATAACTCCTATCGAAAGGCCGAATAGCACCTTCTAGAGCTTTCTTGGGATCTGTAGTTAAATTGCCGTGTTCATCATATGTAAGACCCTCGGGTATACTCCTGCCAGAAGTAGCTGCTTCGATTAAACCAAAATAGGCAATAGAGGCTGTAGCCATATCAAGTACTAGGGGTTCTGCTGTAGTTGGAATACCAATGGCTAGTGGATTCGTCCCAAAAATAGGTTCATAAGAACCATGTGTACTTACAGTTTCTGGCGAACCAGCAAAGACAAAAGCTATATAACCCTCTTGTGCTATCTTATTTGCATAATAACCTATGGCACCTGTTGAAGAACTTGTATTAAAAGTCCCCGCCATCCCAAACCCGTGCTTCTTTACTCTTTTTAAGACTTTCTCCATTGCATAAGATAAAACAACCATTCCCTGGTTATAATTACCATTTACTAAGGTAGCGAGCTTTGTTTCTTTTTCCACAGTTATTTCCCCCGCATGTGCACTTTTGGGCATCCCTTTACCTATCAGCTTTACTATCCCCTGATTATTACCTCTTAATTGTGCATAAAATAGAACGTCTTTTATAAGATTGATTTCTTTGGACGAATAACCCATGTTCTTAAGGGCTTTTTTTACTAAAGATTCCAATTCATTGATTTTAATTTGCATAAGTCTCCTAGAAAGTAATAACTGATTTGTAATATAGCACATAACTCCAACAAGTTGAGGTCTTCTGATAGAATTAATATATGCACTTGGTTGCCAAACTTAAAGATAAAGCACTAATAAATCTAAAGAAACACAATAAGAATGTTATCGTTACTAAGAAGCTAACTAAGTACATAGAAGAGCTTTCACTCAGTAAGTTAGATCACAGGTACAGTGATGTGTATGCACGTATCACCTCTTTACCCAATGGATCATATCAAACACCGCTGTCCGAAATCCGGTTTTTAAACTTACTTATTAGGTCTAGTAAAGCTAAAAGCATACTTGAAGTGGGCACATATAAAGGTCTTACTGCGTTACTCTTTGCAAGCACTTCAAATGAGTGTCATGTTACAACATGTGAATTAAATGAAACTAATGTTAGAGATGCACAGGCATTATGGGACAGCTTTGGGAGTAGTAACAAAATCACACTGCTAGAAGGTAAAGCAACAGACTCCATGGATAGTCTTATACAACAGGGTTCGAAATTTGAGTTTATATATATAGATGCCAATAAAAACCAGTATCCAGAATATGTTGAGAAGGCAATATCACTTGTTACAAGTGGCGGGCTTATTGTCATTGATAACGCGCTATGGGCAGGGCTAGTTGCTGAGGAAAACACTCAATATTCACATGCTAAGATACTTGATGCATTAAATAGAGATATCTTTAAAACTTTTAAAGATGTCACGCTTATCCCTGCTTGGGATGGCATATTAATTTTAAAGCTCTGATATAATCTAGCCATGAAAGTTCCATACATAATCCAACAAACTCTTGATGAGAACGCATTATCTACTTGGGAGAAGGTCTTTTTACCCTCAAAAGGAACAAAACTTGATAAAACCGTGGAGGAAACCCTCTGGAGAAGAACTCAATGTGAGAAAAATAAGCATGTTTCAGGTTGGCAAGATGAGAATGATAAAGCAAGAAAAATCCTTTATTACAGACACGAATATGATGTCATGCAAACAATTGATGCTGCCAAACTTGCACTAGTCTCAACATATATCTACTACTCACTTACTCTTAAAGAAAATCAGATCAAAGAATATGGAGAAATGATTTATAGTGCTATACGTGCTGGAGGTTGGCATGAAGTTTCCAGAACAAAGACACAAGAATCTTTTGAGTTAGGAGATATACAAATGGATGT
Organism: uncultured Candidatus Saccharibacteria bacterium; assembly: GCA_964563965.1. Taxonomy (GTDB): domain Bacteria; phylum Patescibacteriota; class WWE3; order UBA101185; family UBA10185; genus CAZCAQ01. The sequence continues at coordinate 17,075 of CAZLZI010000006.1, read as the reverse complement.
ATGTTTTTATACTACCCCTGAAGAGCGGCCATTTGAATACGATACCTTCCCGAAAGGCTACCAAACGATTGAAATATTTTTCCATTCAAAAAATTATGGTATAACTGATCGCATTCAAAAGATGATTTGGCATATTGCCCAAGCAGGTCTTAGAAAATCTTTGCCGCGAACACAGCCTACCTATGCTAAAAGTATTGAAGAATTTATTCCCTATTTACCTGCCCAAGTTGAATTCGGATGCGGCCCGTCTTTTGAGGCAGGTATATTACCTCTGCATACCTTACATGAAGTTTATTCAATCAATGAGCCTTTCACCAAAAAGTTTATAATAACTGCTCAAGAGGACACTTTTATCAAAGGTTTGCTTGAAAATCCAGAAGCTTCATTTAAAAAAACATCTAATTTTTTTCATAAGATTGTGACTGCTCCACTTACAGACTTTTATACCATCCTTAAACAGTTACATACTAAAGGACTAGTTGTTGGTCCAGTTATAACTAACAATTTTGACGGATTGCACTTACGTCTTGGCTTGGAAGAACTCTTTATCCGTACCTATGATGAAGTCATTGTCATGCCTGAATTACAATTTGACCCCAGAGCAAAGTCTTTAATAGTTGTGGGCTGTCATGCCGATAGAAGAAGTATTGAACTGCGAGCCCGAGAACGAGGGTTGAAGATCATGTATATTGATCCTGAAGGTTGGCATGTTGATGACGGCTTCTTTGACTATTTACTCGAAAATGCACAGACAGGGGACTTAATATATAAAGCTGGGGCAAGTGAGGCATTTAGAGAATTAGCGAAAATTCTTGAAAACAAAAGCTTACTCTAAAGAAGTTTCTTTCAAGCTGTCTAAAGCTACTTGTGCCTCAAGTAGGTTTGCATTATAGTACTTTGCAAGTTCAAACTCTCTTTGTGCATTTTTAATATCTTTTTGGGTTAAATAGCTATGTCCTCGAAGTAAATAAAGTTCTGAAAACGCGCGATTCCCTGTGGTTAAAATGGTATCCGTTAACTCAAATACCGTAGCGTACTGACCTACTTCATAATATGCTTTAATAGGCTCTGTTTGATACCACAATGTTCTCATTGGAAGTTGAGTCTTAATCTTTTCATATTCAGCAATAGCCTCGTCATACCGTTTGGATCTGTAAAGAGCAACAACTAAATTAAAGTGAGCTGTTACATCTGGCTTAAATTTCATTTCTTCTTGCGCATTACGTACTGCCATACTCCAAGCATTGTCTTCATCCTCAAGCTCACCTAATATGAGTTTTACACTTGCAAGTTTGTCAGGAGGAACTAAGATCAGAAATTCATAATTAAATTTCTTCCAAAGGGTATTGAACGCGTCATAGCTATACCAAATATTGGGTCCTTGATATGAGTCATCTTGTAGCAGTGATTGGGTACTATCATCATATCCTTTGATAACTCTAAAGTGCCCTATGTCTTCGTTCGCTGTAAGCCATGTCTTTGTTAGGATGGGGATATCATATGTGATCAATTGCTTAACAAGTTCGATTGAGCCATTAGGCCTAAAATATGGAATAAACCCATATTCTTTACTCTTATGTGCAAGCTCCTCCATTGTTACTGACTTATCATCGTTATCTCCTAATGAGTTTTGATACGGTCTTAAGGCAAGACCCAACTCTTGTTGGGTTGTATCAATACCATAATGTGAAAGAGCCATTGAAAGAGCAGCAGGCCCGCAGTTATTAAATGTTTGATAAACATGATAACTTGAAGGCAAAATTTTACTACTACTTGGACTTGTCAAAGAACTACTATCTGCCACTTTTGGAGATAACTCATTCTTTGTAGAACTTTTACTATCCTCAACTAGTGGGATTAAGTCTATTGCATTCTTTTTTGGTTGACGGCTTACTGCCCCAAGTACAAGTAAGAGTGCAACTACTATTAGTAGAAGTAACCTCATTAGTCACCTTTCTTGGGCCTTAGATGAGTGTATTATTTTTTATCTTCAACATTTATCATCCAAAGTACACCAAACTTATCAGCAAAAGAAGCAAAGTAATCCCCCCAAAACATTTTCTCAAACGGCATTTCTACTTTTCCACCCTGAGAGAGTTTATTAAATAATTCTCTTGCTTCGTCGACTGAGTCTGGCTGAAGTGAAATATAGTTATTATTGCCATGAATCAATTTATCACCTTGTGCTGAAGAAGTATCACTTGCCATCAGTGAGTCACCACCTGCTAAAGGCAGTGAGATATGCATAATTCTATTTCCTTCCTCCTCTGGCATAGGTGTCTCTCCACTAGGCATGTCCTTAAATCTCATAATATAGGAGAACTCTCCACCAAATATGGATTTGTAGAAATTAAAAGCTTCTTCTGCGTTACCGTCAAAGTTAAGATAAGGACTGATTTTCATTTAGTCTCCTTTATATAAATATATATCTATACTATATGTAACATATTTCACTCTAGATTGAAACTTGCTGGTAAGAACGTCTGTGGTTTTAGGACCAGCAGATAAAGAACTTACAACTATGTCATTTAAATTAACTGTATAACTTAATACCGCCTTCAGGACTAGGAAAAGAGGTATCTCCATTAAAAGCCCAGAGAGGTGCTTTACTTAATATCCTGCTGTTTAATTCACCTCTAAATTGATGATCACAGTCAGGGATAACTACAAGTTTGGCAACACTTGCATTTTTTGCTAAAGCTTGAAACGTTTCTCCGCTTTTATAGCCAACATTTGGTTAGGGTCCTTTTGTAAAACTCACTCATTCAACGCCCCCAATATGATTTCTTTGGTACGAGCATCATCTGGCACTCTTTCTTGATATTCAATGATGGCAGATTTAGACTTTCTAAAAAGATTAGTTAATAGTCTTGTATATTCCTCAATACTTAGTACGCCTTCTCTATATAAAGAGGAAAGATTAAGTAAAAACATAGTATAGATCCAATGGTTAGTTATAGTATCCTCTAGATGTGTACCGACATAAGCAGTAAGTGTTGGAATACCATGTAATAAGGCATGTAGTACTCTACCATTACCATCATAGACAAAATAGTTATTGTCTATATCTTTTTTACAATAAAGCGGGTCAGTAACTCTTGGTATCCCTACAGCATAGGATTCATTAACTATAGCTAATGCTTGTTCTAAATGCTGATTTTCTGTTAGCCATTTAAGTACAGTTTCCCCTGTGTTATTAAGTGTTGGTATTTTTACACCGTTAACATGAAAATGATCAGTACTAAACGTGAAGTTTGTCACTGCAACTTCTTCTTTGGACCAAGTTACATTTTCTCCAGTTATAAATCTCACCACTCCTTTTAATCTAAAGCCTGTCATAATACCTTCTACTCCATTCCAAAAGTCCCGTGGTTCTTTGGTGAGTGAATACTTCTTAGGATCAATTCCCCAGTTATGTATTTGACTTGAAAGCTTCGCATATTCCTCCACTGTAAATGCAGGAAATATTTTCTTGAGCTCATGCGAGATAATAGAGGTTGCAACCTCCATTCTCAAAGGATCATAGATGTGCTTTGGATATTTATGTACCATATTATTAGTTTAGCATTCTTGACTCAGACTAATTTAGGAAATAACTGTTTGTATAACTTTGCTTTTTCACTAAAAGACAATTTTGCATACCGAGGGGATGGAGATGGTAAGGTAATTAGGTTTTCTGGCTGCCATACATACTCCTTAAAGTTTTTCTTAAAGAGCTTTTCAACATACCGACTTGTAAAATACACCGACTGAAGTGGATACTTTTCAATAATATACTTGATAGCCTGTAGGTTATATGTGATATTGACTAAATTGGAATCCAAATTACTGTTATGTTTTCTTTCACAACTCAAGATAATATCGCAAACAGCCATAGATAAATCTTTAAAAAGCTGTTTCTTACTTGCAAGGGTTGGAAACTCCCTACTATATACCTCTTCAAGTAATGGCCAAAATTGATTTCTACTATTGGTATAAAACCAGGTGGAGTCTTTAGTAGCAAAACTTCCTATAAGTAGAAAGGTTGTATTGTGAGGAATGAAGTTACCAAAAGGGTGAAGCTCCAACATACGATAAATTAATCCTTTACTAGTGTATACCCAAAGCCTGGAGCGGTTGATAAAAGTTTCTTTTTAAAGCCACTATCTATTTTCTCTCTTAAATAACCTATATAGACGTCAACAATTCTATCTGACACATCCTCACTAGTATTCCAGACTTTATTTAAAATCATTTCTCTTGTTACTACTACTCCTGCATTCTCCATGAGGTAAGATAGTAATCTATATTCGGTGGGGGTTAAGACTATGGACTTATCTTTTCTTTTAGCTAACTTAGTTTTGGTATCAAGCTCAAGGTCACTAACCACTAAACACCCATCTTCTGTTACTACTTCCGCATCCCCATCAGTTAAAGCTTTTATTCGGGCAAGAAGTTCAACCGGAACAATCGGAAGCATCATCACTTCACACTTTTGTTTTTTAAGTAACTCCACAATTATTGCCTCATCTTTTATAGCTGCTAAAAGAATTACAGGCACCTCTGTGTGAACTTTGCTAACCTCTTCAAACAAAGTTCCACCATCAATATCATCCAACTCATAAGAACTAATAATAAGGTCCATGGAAAAATCAACCATGCTATTTATCAGCTCCACCCCTTGGGCAAACACTGTAACCTTATAACCTCTTTCGATCAAGAGATTTTGTAAGTATTTTTGCATGTCAGCGTTGGAATGGATGACTACAATATGCTTACTCATAGTTGGATTATACATATATATACATGGATATGATATAGATCAATTAGGTAGCTTAATACACTTATCCCCCCATTGCGGGGGGATAAATATTTGACCTATAGGGGGTTATAAACTCCCTAACTCGCGAGTAGTTATGCTGTTCTTTTATTCTGAAGTTCAGATACTCTTGTTGCTCCAGATGTTGTGAGGATCTTCATAACATCTGATACATCTTCGTCCTCTGTTTCAACACCAAGTATAATATTGCCTCCTTTAACATCTTGCTCATATTCTAGTGCAAGACTTTCATCTACACCTAACTCCTTAAGAGCACCGGCAATACCTCCTACCATAGAGCCTGTTAAAGCTCCAGACACGGCAGCACCTGCTACACCGGTTATACCTAAAGCAGTGGCTATAGGACCCGTTACAAATAACAAGCCTAAGCCAGGAATTGTTAAGGCTCCAACACCTATTAACAATCCTAGAAAACCACCTAACAAACCTCCCGCCATCGCAGTGTCTGTTACACCTTTAAGCATGTTGTTCTCAAATTGTAATTCTTGAGAACCCAGGGCCTCTTTAGTTGCTACAACAGATATATCATCCTTGCTATACCCACGCATTTCTAATGAGGCTAAAGCAACATTTGTACTTTCTATATTCTTAAATATGCCTAAGACATTTTTCATAAGTTTTTCCTTTTGTCTAACTAAATAAGAGTGTATCTATTTCAGTTTCTTAAACTCAGTAGTAATACTTGACCACATTTCTTTGACATCCTCCTGCACATTAGTCCAAGAGTCATCTGTTATTTCCATCATTTTATCCATCAGCTTATCTACCTCATTCAGTTCATCCTTAAGCCGATGATAAGCAAGTCGTGCATCTTTTGATGCATCACTCCCTGCCTCCCTTGATCTTTGTGCAAGTTCATCAATTTGTTTTCTAAGCGTAGTACTTTTTGCTTTCATTTCAGTTGCATAAGCATCTCTTTTTGTGCTGTCCATTGAGTTGTTCACCTCCTTTAAACTAATCTAATTGCTTTACCAATAGCAACGGCGACTAAAGCACCGCCTAAAGCTAATAGCCCACTGTACAAGTTAAACCCTGTAACTCCTGGTAAGCCAAGCAAGGTACTTAAGAAACCGCCGATAAGTGCACCAATCACACCCAAGATCACATTACCTATAAGGCCTTGTCGCGCATCGGTTCCTACAATAACTGAAGCTATCCAACCAACTACACCACCAAAGATAATCCATAATATTACTCCCATACTATTAGTCCTTTCTTAATTGAAATAGTTTATTCTGTTTTCAAAGTGCTTAAATTATTAATTAAAACAAATATAAGTCTTTGCAATTAGGATGAAATGTCAAATCAGTAAGAATGATGCAAGAAAGTTACTCTTAAATAGGCTATCTTTTGATGTTCATCAACAAGAGAATTTATTGGAGTGGTACTATTTTAAAACATGTTAAAAGAGCTATAGGACTAAACAATAACACTTTAAAGTTAATTGCTTTATCGTTGAATTCTTACCTTTTTCTCATATAGAATTAAAATATTGAGAAGTTATCTTAACGTAGAAAACCTTTCGAATTATAGTGTCTCTTTCTGAAATGAGTTTATTTATAAGTACTTATTATTTATAATGTAATATCTAAATATAAAAACTTCATGTTAGTTTGAACTAGTGGTACTATGATGAGTGATCATCAGACATTTGTTAATGCTTGTTTAATTTAAGGTTTGCTACTTTACCATTATCCACAATATTATTGTATATATTATTTGTTCTGCTTTTAATTAAAGCAAAATTATATCTGTTTTTTGACATTAGGTTATTTAATAAGTTATTACCATCGGACTTTAAATAAATCCCATGATCATTATTAACTATGTTATTACTTTCTAATAAATTTGCTGTGCTGTTATCATAAATGTAGATGCCGTTTTTCACATTATTTTTTATATTATTAGTTCTAACAGTATTAGCAACAGCTCCTTTATTTAGTCTTACTCCATTTAAATTGGCGCTCACTGAGTTACCGACAATCAAATTATTTTTAGACAGGTATATCGCTATTCCATCGTGATTTCCATATACAACATTATTTATTATTACATTTGAGTCTGAATCTTCATGCAACATGATACCGTGTAGGTCATTATCGTATGATCGGTTATTAATAATGTAGTTATTGAAGCAACGTTTTGAAAATATCAGACCGTGATTACCATTATTTCTAAACACATTTCCCTGCACTAGAAAAGAGTTTGAATCGTCATGCGGATCAAGACCATACTCAATATTGTCATAAAACTCGTTTCCTTCCCATACCATGCCTGTCGCACCATATGTATATGCGCCAAAATAGTTATGATGAAATTTCGACTTATAGACATTTCCTGTAATAAGGTATTTGCCAAAAGTTCTTGATGGTATCCTCCATGATACGCCATATGTACCACCTGCAGTTTTGACATCTTTTTTATACCCCAAGTATGCTAGTTCAGAGTTTTTAATGTCGAAGCGAGAGTTAGCTTTGACCAAAATATAACTTCTACCATCCGCATGATTAAGGTCATACGTGTTATTAACAGTATCCCAAGAGGTTACCTTTACTCCGTCTAAGCTTAAGCGTGTGTTATATCCTAAGATGTTTACAAAGCCATCTTTATTACTTTCGAGTCTGAGCCACCTCGCGTCAGCTTTAGTCAATCTCAGTGTAGTTCCGTTACCTAAATATAAACTCGAAGTTAAATGCCATACTCCAGGGACTACTTCTTTGATATGGCTAAAGCCATCTGCGGTTGCAATATCCTGCAAAGTAACAATAGCTCCTCTTCCTTCAATATATATCGTATTTGATTCAACACTATAGTAAATGCTAGGGCCTGGGGCATAAGCACGTTCAAAGTTGAACATTGTTGGAGGTTCATAGGCAATATCTTTTAAAGGAATTGTTAGCTCAAAACCACTCTCGATACGGTTCCAATTTGGCAGAAATGGAAAATTGTATTTAAGAATATCATTAGCTCCAATGCGGTACTGTTCTGCAATTGAGACAATAGACTCGTTTTCCTTCACGATATGTCGTGTAAATACCGGCTCAAATTCCTTACTTTGTTGTTTTTTTGTGACCTCGGAGATTGTAAGTGTATTAAAATGGAGAGCATAATCGTTCTTGTCTTCCAATGCCGCTGCAATACTTTTGAATACTAATAAGTAGGCAAGTAACACAATACAGAGTGTAGCTAAAGATTGTGCTGCCATTCGAACGACCCCGAAATTATGTAAGCGTGATTTATCCCAGCGTGTTATCCAACCCTGGTTGTTTAAAGAAATCAATGCATAAATCTTGATAACAGCACTAACAAAACTAAAAATAATAAACAATGGTAAAAGGCTAACATCCTGAGGACGTCTTACCCAATGGGGGAACAGCTTAATTAACCTGCTCACATGCCACCAAATAATTAGAATCAGTGCAGGTATCCACAGATTGAAATAAACAGTCGCTAAAAAGAATGCTGGAGAAAGTAATAAAGTAAAGGGTTGCAAAGCACTGTCAATAAAACCTACTGCAAATATAGGATTCTTCCATACCCAAAAACCAAAAAAAGCTTTTATGTCTGCCCGCCAAGAATTCCGTGTCCAACGAACTTTTTGTTTAATGAATTGTCGCATACTTTTCATACCGTAGGTATAAACTACTGAGTTCTTTTGATAGTAGGTTCCCCAACCATTTTGTTGGATAAGGTATGTGAGTGCCTTATCGTCTCCACTAATTACCTTACTACCTAAAAACTTTTCTGTTATCAAACCATCGAGCACTGGTATAAGCGCGGCTTTTCTGTAAAAAGCAGTACGGCCAGATAAACAACGCTGATAATACCCGGTTGCTGAGAGAAAAGGCATATCGTCGACGTAGCGTAAATCTAGCAGTATATCGAATATTTTCTCTGCTACAGTTTGAGGTGAAAGTACATTTTGACGAGTTGCTACACCACCTATTCTTTCCACAGAAAACGGTTTCAAAGCATTAGTTAATGTAGTATCTGTCCACAATGTATCACAGTCTACTAAAGCGACAATTTCACTACCAGCAAGTTTAATTCCTTTAGCTAAAGCCTCTCGTTTTCCAGGAACTGTGGTTATTACATATTTGCAAATACCAGGATATCTTTTCTCTAATGATTGGAAAACCGCTACCGAGGATTTATCTGAGTGATCTATAACAGCTATAATTTCTTTAGGCTTATTTGTCAGCCAAGATTCAACTGCTTTAGTTAGTACCTCGGGATTTTCATTATAGACAGGTGTAACAATTGAAACAGCAGCTGTAAAAGTACCTTTAATTGGTCTGTAAAAACCTCCTACAATTTTCTTTATTAACCAAATAGACCATCTCCAAACACCAATCATACCAATAGGAATAAGAATACCTAAATTGATAAGAATCGAATCAATCATCATTTCTTTAGTGAACTACTTGCTTTATAATCTGCATTACTTCGGATAGTAGCATCCAATATCTTAAGTTTTAATTTCCTCTTGCGAGCCCAACTCAGTAGCGCCTGCGTATCTTTTGGCAAACAATGACCATCAAATGGTCCAAGGTCTTTTATTCCGTATTTTGGATTCCACATACCTTCGCAACTTTTAGCTACGAAATCTAAAATCTTTTGAGTGTTAGCTCCAAGAGACTGACATACAATGCGGAACTCATTAAAATAGGCAATCTTAGTTGCATTAAATAGATTGTGTATGTATTTTTGAATCTCAGCCTCCTCAAGAGAGACCCTTTCAATTGACTGCCCAAAATCCTTATATACATCTGAGACATAATCTCCTGACTTCTGGTCATACTCACCTATTAGAATGAACCATGGATTGCTTGCATCTGCAGCTGCAGAGACTTCTCGGAGATATTCAGGATTCATGCAAACACCAAACTCTTGCCCTGCTTTTTTACCAGAAGCTTTTTCAATTGTTTTAATGACTAAATCTCTAGTTGTACCAGGCAATACCGTACTTCTAACTACAACAACACAATACTTATCTGAATTAGCAAGACGTTTACCAAAATCCTCGCTGGCCTTCTTTATGTATGAATTATCAAACTTGCCGTTCACTGTAGGGGTTGGAACACACATAAAGTTAACATCCGCAATCGCTATATTTTCCGCCTCTTGTGGTGTATAAATTTCTAATCCTTCAGCTCGTAACTCTCGAACTCTTTTGCTATCCGCATCGATAAAATATACTTTTCTAGACTTGTTTCTGTAACTTAAGCCGCTGGCTTTCCCGATAACGCCTGCGCCTATAACTGCTACTGTTTCAATTTTATTCATAGGTTAACTGAATTCATAAAATAATAATACGGGGCACGTTGGGCAGAATATTCCAGATGTTATCACAAATTACCTCCACGTCAATGGATATAGCCAGATAGATGGTTCATCTGTTTCATTAAGCAATGCGGTAATTAAGATGCGCGAAGAAGCATAAGAATCAATTAGTATGTGTGAATATAGTGTATCCGATGAGGCATCCAACTTACCAAATTTAAGCTCATTCGAAGAGGGCTCTAATATAGCGTAGTTAACTACACCAGAGGAAGGTGCTTCTCGAGGGAGGTCTGAAGAGTCAGTTGTCTCAGTCCATGTAAAAGCAACCATGTCTGCAAGTGAGTGAATTGATGGGAACAACTGATGTTTAGAGCTATCCTTTAAAACTTGTGCCGTGGACCAAACGCCTGATTTAAAAACTGCGTACATAATAACTGCTTTCTTTTCTCTATACTCTCGCCATACTGAGTGCAAGTTGTTTTCTACAGCGACAAGATCTACGTGGCGTGAATCGAAACCTGACTTAGATATATTCTCCCACTCAGTCCAAGATAAACCCTCATCACTAGACCTAGAATACCAAATTTGTTGGTTATCTCCGTCGTTTGAGTACATCAGCACGTGAAGACTTCCATCATCTGTTAGAGCAATGCTAGGTCTAGACTGTGTGTGGTCATTTGTTGTATGAATATTTTTCCAAGGTAGCCAAGTGGTACCCCCATCCATAGATTTAGTAAATTTAACTTGCTGCTCGGAAAATTCTTTATCTTTTCCCTCCCATACTATGTATATGTTTTCTGATCTAGTTGCAATACTTGGATGCTCTTGCCAATAGTCTTCAGACTCATCATAACCTGATACCAATGCAATGTTTTTCCATTTCGACCACGTTGCGCCAAAGTCTTTCGATAAAGAAAATTTAACTTGTCGCCCTATACCCTTTCGTTCTTCTAACCCATACCAAGTTACATATAAAGTGTTATCTTCCGCAATCGAAATTGCCGGAACACGCTGGGTAGCATCATCCCCAAGATTAGCAATTGGACGATTTGTGTACAAAGCTTTATAACCACCGCCAGCCTGTTTTGTCAGCTTTGCAACGAATATCTGATACTCCCCGTTATATTTATTCCTATAAGCTATATAAATATTGCCTAATGTATCTCTTACAATCTTTTTCTGCCCTGTATACCCAAGTGCTTTTACATCCTCAGTTTTTGTTATTTTTATAGGTGTTCCGACCTGTATCTCGATAGGGCTGGGTTTGATTGGTATAGCCACACTACTAGATGATTCTTTAATTTTGACTACTTCTTTAGTAGATATAAGCACATCGTTTTTCTTCTGTCTAAAGCTAATGTAAATCAGCCAGATAACAAAGAATAGGAAAACAATTGTACATGCAAATAACATTTTTTTACCTTTCGCGAGAACGTTTCGCTGGGAAGATGAAGTAACTAAAGGCTGGACACGAGGTGTATATTTACTACTCATGAAGGCATTATACAAGAGATTTATATATAGATCATAAACAGAAATAGCATATCCCTCACTACCGAAAATAAAGTACACAAAGCATATTGAATAAGCTGTGAATACTTTAATTTACAGACGAATTTGGAGAGTAATAACATTTGAAAAATGCCCTCTTTTCTTCTAAAGTAAATGTATGAGTCAAGCACCTCAAGAACTAGTTATTCCACCTAATCGTAAGCATAGTAATAGAATATTCAAGCTTGTTTTTATTATTGTCCTAGTTGTAATGTTTCTAAGTCTTGTCTTACTTTCTACTGTCTTGAAACAACAATGGAGACAAAACCAGCGTCTCATGGCAAGTCTGCAAGAAAGCTATGCAACAAACACAGAACTATTACAGAAAGAGCAAGAGATTACACCTAACGTCATAACCGACTCGAATACAAGAAAGTATGGAAGTGACGCCTTAACAGAAAGATTGTATCAAAATGAATTGTATATAGCTTATGCACTTGAAACACCGGAAACGTTTTCCCATCCCAGCTTTATTATAGAGAAAGCAGGATACCCCCTCGTTTTATCGAATGCATATAGAGACTTTACCCAAACAGCTTTATTTGATTTCTATGGCTCAAGTCTGTATGTTATCAATGCTATTGACAACACCTTAGCTATTTACGACATGACTGAAAAAAAACCTAAATTTGTAACTGCTATAGCACTACCCAATTATAGGATTGGAACAGTGAGTGGTGTCACCTGTCACGAAGATAAGTGTGAAATTAATACGGCATTACATCAGGAATCAGGATGTGTTGTTTTATTTAATCCGCTTGAATTGAACTTTGACACGCCTATGTGTCAAGATGAAACAGGAGAGTTTACACCAGAGGAGCTTTGAAGATCAAACTCTAGTTGACCTCCTTGTTAGCCTGCAATCAACATCACACCTTTGCATGGTATTGTTTTAATAATGTTTGAGGGAAGTCCACAGAGTATAAGTTTCTTTCTTAGTCTTTCAAGCGCCTTGTATACAGCATAATATGAGACCTCTCTGTTCTTTTCTTCAAGAACATCCAGCAAGTTATCATACGTTACTATTTTGTTCTTCAATGTAATCAAACATGTGAGTAACCTTTTCTCATTCGCAGTTAAAGAGGATAGTACCTTGTTATTGAAAAGAACCTCTCCCTTTAGTACTTCAAAACTATTTACAGCTGTAAAGATATTTAAGCTTTTTACATAGGGTAAGTTAAGGCTATTTTGTTTATTTGGAGACTTTTTACGCATATATGTTGTAGATGGTACGAAGCTAAGCTTATGTTTCTTTAGAGTTAAACCTAGTCTTGTATTGTATATCAACCAATCTCTTATAGGACGTAATTCATACTGCTCTAATTTCAAGTCAGTTGTGTGCAAATGAGTTATCGAATCGAAGAGAGCTGCTATTACATTTGTTATACTTGCACCCTCCCGAACTGCTATATCTACATTACCGCCGAGCTTTTTTAGGGGTGAACTCATTGTACCAGGACCAAAGCGGGATTGATGGATAGTTAAGTTAGATATCGCATCTATGCCAAATATAACCTTTATGTCTGCAGCTATATCATGTAACAAATCAACGAGCTTCTTTTCATCAATTTGCCAAGCTACTTTAGTACCATAGCGTTTGATTAAAAGGTCAATTACATTCTCCAAGTTATGTGGTGTGTAACTTAAGAAGCTTGTGCCAGATTTGTCAAATGAGGAGCGTTTCAAATCAGCCAATAAATCAGGTAACTGATCATAAGCTATCATAGGAATAACAACACCATATGGATGTCTTTTGACCGAAGCATCGTAAGGCAGTATGTTCATGTTCAATTTGTGCAATACTCCTAGTTCCCAATTTAGAAGTGCATTAAGTAAAATTCGTGCTTCTACCTTAGGAGAATAGCTAATTTCTATTTTCACACCAAGAGTATATGCTTATATGTCTAAATGTCAAAAGTGGTGTCAAGAAGTAAACATTAAAGGAATTAGAATAGGGCAATGGTGAAACATTCAATAATTCAAAATGTTAGTACTCCAATGTGGTATATCCAATGCAACACAGTGAGTAAAAAGAACAGCGCAGTAAGCAAATTACGCACACAGGATTGCAATTGCGATTGTAATACAATTGTTTCTTTTTAATTACACTGCTGTATCGCAGGGGAGCAATACCAATTTATAGTGTCAGATGTGATGTCAAGACTCTTGCACTTGAACTCATAGAATAGTGTTATGACTGAAAAAGCATTTAGCCAAAAGACTTGCAATCCCTTGTGGTATATAAAGTGCACCACTATAGGTAATGCGAGCAAAGCAATGCGCAAATTACATGGGACTGACTGCGACTGTAATTGCGATTGTAATACTATTGTTTCCTTCTAATAGTGCTAACTCATACAGATAATCTTTTCTCTTAATAACTTTGGGCAGGCCGAATGTTTATGCATGTCATAATGTCAAAACTGCTGTCAAGACTCCTGCTAGTAAGCTCTTAGAATGAAGCCATGAAACACCAATTATTAAGCCAAGTTACTTGTTCTGCTATGTGGTACATACAATGTACTACTAAACATACAAGAGGTGCTACAAAATTTACGTTACTTAATCAAAACTGCAATTGTGACTGCAACACAATTGTTTCCTTCTAGCTAAGGTCATACAAGATGAAAACCTATCTTGTTAATAAACAACGATATGAATTCTCACTAGACGAACACACATGTGTGTATTATCCGGAAACTACTAATGGCATATTTGTAGGAACTAAACCTTTAATAGCCTTGATCGATAGCTCATTAACAGGTAAGCAAACAATAACTGAACATGACGTAAGCTCTAAAGAAGTCTTTAGGATCATGAAAGACTATGGCTTTATTTCACCAGAGAAAGCTGTTATTGAACAAGCTAATGATTTATTTACATGGATTCAAGTTACAAATGAATGTAATCTGCGCTGCGTATATTGTTATGTATACAAAAACCCAATTGTTATGTCGTACGAAACATATGTCTCCATTATCGATAGATTAGTGGATACGTGCATTAAAAACAAAACGCGGGTAATTAGGTTGAAGTTTGCAGGAGGAGAACCGCTTATTCGTTTTGAGCTTATCAAGCAAATGGTTGCATACGCAAAAAGTAGCTTTGACAAGATTAATGTCCAAGCAGAACTAGCCTTAATAACAAATGGAACGATGTTAAACAATGAAATGGCAGTCTTTCTTAAACAAAATAAGTTTAGTGTTGGCATATCAATTGATGGATTTGCAGAAGTTCATAACAGAAACCGACCATTTATAAGTGGTGTGGGTAGTCATAAACGCACTATGGAGGGGCTTGCTTTACTCAAAGCGCATAACATTCCTTTATCAGCAATGATCACCATAACTAATGAGAATGCCCCCACTTTGACTGAGTTGATTAAAGATCTAGTTGAAAATAATATTTTATTTAATATGAATTTGGTAAGAGAAACCTGTGCTGTTGCAAATGGCTCAAGCCTTGATACTGCATTAATTGTCAAAGAATTAAAACGCATGATTGATATGCTAAGTGAGCAAAACTATCCATATATTGTATTAGGGAGCATCCTTGATAGGTATAAATATTTTAAACCGTATCATGCCGCCTGTGGTGCTGGCTCTAATTATTTAGTGTTCAACGTTAATGGCCGATTAGTACCGTGTCAAATGAAAATAAACAGCACAGGGTTTGGGTTAACCTCGCACAATCTTCTCCAAACAAACCGTACTGTTAATCCTCTTACTAAACATAATAATGTCGCTTCTAGAGTAGGTTGTTCTAAGTGTCTATGGAGACATATTTGCTGCGGAGGGTGTCCGATTCTCTCGCAAATCCAGTATAAAGATGGGACAAAACCTACGCCTTTTTGCAACATTAATAAAGAAGTAATACCTGCATTACTACAGCTTGAGGCTAGTAGAATGCTTAGAGATGAAAGCAAGGTTAGCGTTAGCAGCTCGGCAACAGGTACCACTAACTAAAAGTAAGGTTAAAAGGCACATTTAAAGTCGCTCTGATTTACTATATACTAATCAAATGGAAATACTAACTGCGAGTGTTGAAAAACTATTAATCACACAACCCTTTGGAGAAGTACCTAAACAAGTACAAAAACTTGAACTTTTACTAGACGGAATAAAATATGATAGACACTTTGGTAAAAGTCGAAATGCGGATGTACGCACAACAAAGCTACTCTCAAAAGGTATTGAAGTAACAAACCTGAGATCAATTACACTTATATCACAGGAGGAAATGGATGAGATTTCTTCCGCTGTAGGCTTTGAAGTATTACCTGATGATCTCGAAGCAAATATTACATTAAAAGGTATTGAGAATTTAACTAAACTACCTGCAGGTACTTACATACGATTTCCCAGAAATGCCATTATCTTTATAACTGCAGAAAACCTCCCCTGTGTAATCCCAGCTAAAAACATGATGAAACGAGGGATGGACAAAACACAAGCCATAAAATTTACTAAAGAGGCAATGGGTAAAAGAGGGTTAACTGCAATGCCTTTCGCATCCGGTGTCATTAAGATTGGCGATCAAGTAGAAATAATCCCTCCGCAAAGTTTAGAGTAATTAAAACTACTTTGCAGACAATGCTTTAATAATTTCAGCATATGCAGACTGACAAACTAGAATCCTAGTATGGCCATTTATATCTACTTGTATGTTTTTAGCACCATGGAGTATTAAGTTCTTATTTGGGATGACATGATTATCAAACTTAGGATAGATGTTAATAACCTTTGAAACATGGTCAGTATTTGCATTCAACTCTTTAATCACAGTACTAGTTGGATCTAACTCATATATATTATGAAATGGCAATTTAGCAAACATAGTGCCTTGATAAGGAGTTGCAAGAGACACAGAATACTTAATCTTGTGGGAGTGTTTAGAGTTGTCTAAGAAATACTTTGCAACAATCCCGCCTTTACTATGCGATAGCAGTATTAGGTTATTAGCGGATAATGACTCGATCAGACTATCAAGTTTAGAATAAATCTGAACAATAGGTTCAGTAGAATGAAACTTCGGTATGGTTATAATCTTATAGCCATGTTGGTTTAAGAAACACCCTATATTGTAAAGGAAGAAATTTGTTTCATGAAGCCCCGGAATAATAATCACTGTGCCTTTCTCCCCATCTTCCCAACTCTTAGGCAGCTTACTTAGAAAAGACGGCAATAGCTTCAAATACCCAATCAGCAAGTATTCTTTCAACATGTCAACTACAAGCATATATGTAGTATACCTAATAGTTCAGGTCGAATGTATTAGACCTATCATTGTGGGTTAACTAGATTTTTATTATCCTTCATCTTATTCCACATTCTCTGCAAAGTCTGTTTAGGCACTATCTTTAGTTCTATACCTGTTATCATCCAAATAATCTCTGCAGTTAACCAAAGCCAATCTCCGAACT
>CAZLZI010000005.1:0-32054 GCA_964563965.1 uncultured Candidatus Saccharibacteria bacterium | reverse complement strand
TCCATCTCTTGTACAAAGCGCATGGGCTTAAGCCTTCAAGAGTAGTTGAACAATTGATCCTTGCAGCAATTTTATCCGATACCATGGGCTTGAAATCACCTACAACTACAGGCACAGACTCAACACTTGCAGAGCATATTGCACAAGCGCACTCTATTGATATCGATGAGTTAATATTTGAAATTTTTAAAGCTAAATCTGATATTTCAGCCCTTTCTATAGAAGAGCTGATTAAAAAAGATTATAAAATTTTTGATTTCAACGGTAAAAAAGTCTTTATTGGAACAGTTGAAACTGTCGAACCACATAAAGTGCTTGAGATGCTTAGCTCTGTAGTCACAGGCCTAAATGAGTTGAAACCAAGTCTTGGGGTTTCACATGCCTTTTTGTGCGTAACGGATTTACTTAAAATAAACACCAAGGTCATCTTCGAAACTGAGGAGGAGGGGAGTATTCTAGTTAAAGCTTTTACCACAATAGCAGAAGCAAATGTTGCGGATATCGGACCACGAATAAGTAGAAAAAAGGAAATAGCACCGGAAATAGAAAAAGCACTATCCTAAAAATCAAAATAAAGAAAAACGAAACATAAAGGGCGGGTTTAAACCCGCCCTTAGTTAGTGAGTCTTAACTACTCAGACTAGTTATGCTCTTTTTTTCTTTAGTACTATACCGAAAGCTGATGATATAACTCCGCTGATTGCTGCAAATGATCCAGCACCTGTTTCAGGCAACTCACTTACTTCAACGTTTGAGTAACAAACGGTTGCCTCAGCTTCGTCTTCTTCATCCCCATCGATGTACACCCTAGCTCTGTTATCAACGCACTTATCGACATCTTTATCGTACTCGCTACTTCTTACTCTAGCTTTAATAGTGAATGTCTTGTCGTCATCGTAATCAAAGTCATCCCAGTACTCAGTCAAACCACCACTAATCTTTTCTAGCTCTTTAGGTAGTTTGTCTTCCATTTTGAGATCATCGATTGAAGCGGTATCTTCATCAGATTTATTCTCAACTTTTATCTTGAATTCAATGACATCACCTTCTTCAACATCAGTTATTTTATCTTCCCACCTATCATCGCCTTCTTTTCTTACCTTCTTACTAATACTAACGTTATCTCCTTCTTCTTTATCCTCATCGTCATCATCATCTTCTTTATCTTTTATATCGAAGGTAACTTCATCACATTGCTCAAGATTCTGAGGGTTTTCGCCTCTAGCTTTTACACAAGCTCTGTTTTCTGATTTAACATCTTCATCTGTAATGGAGTGTTCTTCAACAGTTACAACATAGTACAATACTTTTTCAGCACCTTTTGCAAGTGTCCCTATGGTGTAAGTACAAGTACCACCATCACAGCTCCATCCAGGAGTTAATGCGTTTGTTGCATCTGCATCAAAGTCAGTGTGTGCAGGAACTGCATCAGTCACTACAACATTGGTTAGGTCTGTATCACCGGTATTTTTAACAGTGATTCTAAACACTATCTTTGCATTTGCTTCATAAGGAGATGATGCATCGGTCTTATCGGTATCGATAACTTTATCTATCGAAACACTGCTATCTCCAATTTTAACTTGATCTTCAAGATCGAAATCAACATCGTCACACTTTTTACCGTCAATAGCAGGTGTGGTTACACAAGCTATATTGTGTGATTTAACATCTTTACCGTATTCAGTGTAAGTCTGGACTTTAACTACATAGTAAAGAGTCTTTTGAGCTCCAACAGTTAGTGTTCCAACATTGGCTTTACAAACTCTGTTTGCACATTCCCAAAGATTAGTTCCACCATTGGCTTCAGCAGTTTTAGCACTATCAAAGTCAGTGTATGAAGGAACTTCGTCTTCAACAACCACATTGGTCAGTGTTGTATTACCAGTGTTTGAGACAACTATTTTGAATTTAATATAATCACCAATCTTATAAGTAGCTACTCTTCCTTCGATTGATTTATCAATTGAGATAGCTTTTGATGGCTCTTCTAAGTCAACTAGATCAAATGGTACGGTATCGCATTTCTCACCTGTTATCAGGTTTGCGGTAACACATGCAGTGTTTTCAGATTTCGCATCTTCACCGTATAGAGTGTAGCCTTGAACTTTCACTACATAGTAAAGTGTCTTGGATGCTTTTGAGGCCATAGTTCCAAGGTTTGCTGTACACACTCTATTGGCACATGCCCAAAGATTTGCTCCATTATTTGCCTCACGTGTTTTTGCTTGGTCAAAGTCAGTAAGTGCAGGCACTTCGTCTTCAACAATAACATTGTCAAGTGCGGTATTCCCTGTGTTTGTTACAACAACCTTGAACTTAATATAATCTCCGGCTTTGTATTCATTTACAGAACCCTCAATTGATTTATCAATTGAGATTGATCTTACTGGGGCTATCAAGTCTTTTAGATCGAATGGTACGGTATCGCATTTTTTACCAGTAATCAGGTTTGCTGTTACACATGCGGTATTTTCGGATTTAACATCCTCCCCATATAGAGTGTAGCTTTGGACCTTCACCACATAGTAAAGTGTCTTGGATGCTTTAGCTTCCATTGACCCTAAATATGCTTTACAAACTCTATTTGCGCATTCCCAAAGATTAGTACCGCCATTGGCTTCAAGTGTTTTAGCACTATCAAAGTCAGTAAGTGCAGGAACCTCGTCTTCAACAATAACATTGTCAAGTGCGGTATTCCCTGTATTTGTCACTACAACCTTAAACTTAATATAGTCTCCGGCTTTGTATTCATTAACAGCGTTCTCAATTGATTTATCAATTGAAATTGATCGTACTGGTGCTATCAAGTCTTTTAAGTCAAAGGGTACTGTATCGCATTTTTCATCTGGTAATGAAGTAGTAACAACACATGCTTTGTTTTCAGAAGTTACATTTTCACCGTATATCTCATAGGTTGTAACTCTTGCTGCAAAGAAGATATCAACTATTTGAGCGGGAGCTAATGTACCAAGATTTACCTGACAGGTACTTGCGGTACATGTCCAGGTCTTAGAAACATTTATTGTTGCATTAAGTCTATTGGTGTCGCTAGCTGAAAAAGTAGTAAAAGGAGGTATTGTATCCTTTAGTATAACGTTTTCAAGTGAGGTATTACCTGTGTTTTGTACTCTAATCTTAAAGGCAACAAGATCACCTGCTTTATAAGGAGATGTCCCTATTGAGTTACTGGTATCTAAGGTTTTATCTATAAAGATAGACTTCACAGCAACGATATCCTTTATGTCAAAAGGTACTTCATCACATTTCTGAGAAACACCTACAACATCCGCACATACTTTATTCTTAGAGTTAAGATTGCCAAGAGTAGTATATGCTTTTACCTTAGCTGCAAAGTAAACAGTTTTACTCTCATTTATAGCTAAAGAAATCTTTGGAGTATAAGTACAAGTACTTTGAGTACAGGTCCAATTTATTACACCTCCATTTAGAGCCTTAGTTTTTTCACTATCAAATTCGGTGTACTCAGGAATGGTATCGGTCAATGTAATATTTGTTAAGTTAACATTCCCTGTGTTTTTAACAGTTATACCAAAAGCTATTACATCATTTGTCTTGTAAGGAGAGCTTCCGACTGTTTTGGAGCTATCGATATATTTATCAATGCTTAAATTAGGCGTAAGTACCGGTTTATCCACACACCTCACAATCTTATGATCATTAGGACCACAGTCATTGAATGGATGAGTGAATGGGTTACCAGAACAGAATACATTCTCATCATCTCTGGCATTACAGACTATATGGTAACTACCCACTGCAGGACATGTGAATGTACCTCCTGTGGAGTTAGAGTTTGATGAGGATATGGTAGTCCAAGACTCATTGGTGGTAGGAGATGAGTATATACCTGTAAACCACATAGAACCTCCATCAGCATCACTTGATGTTGAAGAGAATGTTCTTGAGTCTCCTACATACATATCACTTGTTGATCCATTGAGTACGCATGCAGGGTTTTTCTTCTCACAGTCTCCTGTATACCAAACAAAGGAGTCTTTAGCTAAACAGAAGGTAGGAGTACCACTAGCATCGTTAACAAAGTACTTTGCTTCCATTATATCTTCAACCCCATCTCCATTCTTATCTCCACTCCCTACATTGTTCTTAATCAAGTTATCATAGTGTTTTTTAATCATGTCGTTAGTACAGGTTGAGTTAAACACATCGAGTTGGACTGTTTGTCCACAGGTATAGTTTGATCCGAATCTATTCTTTAGATCTCCAAGGGATAGCTTAGATCCACTGGATAGGTTAGTTACTTCATAGTTAGCAGGGCTTGTTGCACCACATGCTCCTGAAGATATAGATCCTGTATTACATACATATCCATTTACCTTCTCTCCATTACCACCTTGGCAGAAAGGAGCAGTATTTGAAACTGGAGATGTCTTATTCGGGAATGGACTACAGTATCCCTTGAGTCTTGCTGACTCAGGAGCACTAGATGGCTGTGATCTCACAACAGCACAAGGAGTTTTATCATAGTAGTTCCACCAAGAGGGAAGTCTTCCATCTGTAGTTGTCTTAACAGCAGGATTAAATATCTGACCTATTCCACAGATCATGGTATGTCCGAATTGTCCTGTGGTTTGGGCATTTGCTACGCCTGGAGTTGCCATTATTGAGATAGCAGCAACCAATACATATAGTATTCTTTTCATAGAATCCTTTCGTGGCAGGGAAATAAAAACGTTCTTAATTTATACTATGGGGCATTATATAGTAGCATGACCTATAGGTCAAGTGCTATAGGACAACACTACAAATATCAGAGAGGCAGGTAATTGAACAGGAGTTTAAAAACTGGTAAGATAACCTAGTTATGGCTCCTATTAAGTCAATAAATCCGTCTGATGGGGCGGATTTTACCACAAATGAAAAATTAATAAAGAGTGATATTTCTGAGGAAATGAAGAAGGCTTACCTCGACTACGCAATGAGCGTAATCGTGTCTAGGGCCTTACCGGATGTTCGAGACGGACTTAAGCCGGTACAAAGAAGAATAGTCTACTCTATGCAAGAGCAGGGGATGCTTTCCTCAGGTAAATTTTATAAATCTGCAACAGTCGTAGGAAACGTCATGAGCAAGTACCACCCGCACGGAGACACATCTGTTTACGATGCGCTGGTACGTATGGCACAAGATTTTACACTTAGGTACCCTCTAATAATAGGACAAGGTAACTTTGGATCTATTGATGATGACCCACCAGCAGCAATGAGATATACAGAAGCAAAACTTTCTGTCATTGCTGAGAAGGTTTTTGAAGATATAAATAAAGATACAGTCGACATGCTTCTTAACGACTTACAAAACTATGAACCTGAGGTCTTGCCATCTGTTGTACCAAACATGCTTCTTAATGGTGCACAAGGCATTGCGGTCGGTATGGCAACCCAAATACCACCACATAACTTAGGGGAGGTAATAAGAGCCATTGAGATACTTATTGATCGGGCAAGTGTGATTGGTACGGAGTCAAAAGCAGGGGAGGAGAAGGAGTTTTTTGCCTTTGAGGGACATAAAGATGGTACTTTTAAAGTTCTTGTGGCAAAACCTGACTTTGAATCAAATGCAACAGTTGAGGACTTAACAGAAGAAGTCAAAGGACCCGACTTTCCTACCGGAGGCATCATTTATGATAAGAAGGAAATGCTTCAAATGTATGCCACAGGAAAGGGAAAGATAGTAACACGTGCGAAAATTCATATTGAAGAGACAAAGAATAAAACACAGATTGTAGTCACTGAGATTCCTTATCTAGTAAATAAGGCAGCCGTAACTGAAAAGATTGCAGACTTAGCAAAAGATAAAAAAATAGTCGGTATCTCTGACATTAGAGATGAATCAAATCGTGAAGGTATTAGACTTGTTGTCGAGCTTAAGAGAGATGCTGTAGCTAAGAAGGTTGAAAATAGTCTATATAAGTATACTCAATTACAGACCTCGTTTAACGCTAATATGGTAGCTCTTGTTCATGGTGAACCAAAACTCCTAACACTTAAAAACATGCTTGAGGAATTTGTAAAACACAGGCAAGAGATTGTGATAAGAAGGACAATACATTTACTCAAAAAGGCTAAAGCACGAGAACACATACTTTTGGGTTATAAGATCGCGCTTGATAACTTAGACGAAATAATAAAGCTTATAAGAAGTAGTAAAGATCAAGAGAGTGCCAAACAAGGCCTTATAACCAAATTTGGCATGACAGAAATGCAGGCCCAAGCAGTCCTTGACCTTCAACTGCGAAGACTGGCAGCACTTGAAAGACAGAAGATACTGGATGAACTAAACGACATCATGAAGTCAATTAGTAGCCTAGAGGCACTTCTTGCCTCTCCCAAAAAGATTATCCAAGCTGTGAAACAAGAGATGTCCGAAAATCTTGAGAAATTTGGAGATGCGAGACGAACTAAAGTAGTAAAAGGTAGGGTTGGGGAGCTTTCCGATGAAGACCTAATAGTTAATGAGAAGTGTATTGTCACTATTTCTCAAAACGGCTATGTTAAACGACTTAAAGATGACTCTTATAAGAAGCAAAGCAGGGGCGGTAAAGGTGTAACAGGCCAAACGCTTAAGGAAGAGGATATCGTTGACACTGTAAGAATCTGTAATACACACGACACAGCAATGTTTTTTACCAGTAGAGGGAGGGTGTACAAAATGAAGGTCTGGGATATACCGGAATCCTCAAGAACTGCTAAAGGAACGTCTCTTGCAAACTTTTTAAATATCACCCAAGGTGAGAAGGTAGAGGCATTTTTATCTCTAAGTGCAGAACAGATGGAAGATAAAAATAGCTTTATAATGCTTGGAACACGTAAAGGGATTGTTAAGAAAACCCCATTAGAAGAATTCGCAAACATTAGAAGTGCAGGTATTGCTGCTATTAACCTAACAGATGGAGATAATCTAGTCTGGGCAAAGGTAAGTTCAGGTAGAGACACAGTCCTGATAGCCACATCACAAGGCCTTGCTATTAGGTTTGATGAAACACAAGTAAGACCGATGGGAAGATCTGCAGGAGGAGTTATGGGCGTTAAGTTTGCAAAAAAAGATGATTACTTAATAGGCATGGATGTAGTAGAGAAATTAAAAGACACAAACTACACCGTTATGACTGCAACAGAATACGGATATGGGAAAAAGACACCGCTAGAGGAGTACAAACTACAGAATAGAGGGGGATCCGGTATTCTTACCTACAAAGTAACAGATAAGACAGGAAAAGTTATCTCAGCACGTATCGTCTCAAATAAAGAAAAGGCTGATGTACTTTTAGTTTCGGCAGCAGGTAAAGTAATAAGACTAGATGTAAAGGAAATACCGGAACTTGGAAGAGCTACACTTGGAGTCAGACTGCTTAAACTTGGAGCAGGAGATAGAGTAGCCTCAGTTGGAACAATTGCACAAGAAGAAGAACTGCTAGAAGTCTTGGAATAATAGTAAACTAAAATCACATGTTTTCTTATGAGGAAGATCTACTAAATAAAGGTGTACGTTACGTTGCAGGTGTTGATGAAGTTGGTAGGGGATGTATTGCAGGACCCATGGTCATAGGGTGTGTTGTGTATGATCTGGTTAAACTATTTGAACTAAGAAACAACAAAGAAACCTCATGGATTAACGACATTAAAGACTCAAAAAAACTCTCACCTTTAAAAAGAAACTTTCTAAACGAAAAGATAAAAACAATAACACAAGCGCAGGCTACCTTCTTTGTATCTAACGAAGAAATTGATGAGAATGGTATTTCATGGGCAGAAAAGCATGGATTTTCGGAAGTAGTAAAGATAGTAGGGGTATTTCAATTTGTACTCACAGACGCATTCCCTGTACCAACCCTTATGAAGAATATGCAACTCAATATAATAGGAGGGGACAGCAAATCAGTTACTATCGCCTCCGCATCAATAATTGCAAAGGTATACAGAGACAACCTAATGGTTGAAAGTAGCAAAGTTTACCCACAATACTCATTTGAAAAACACAAAGGGTATGGAACTAAATTACACATTGAGATGATAAAGAAACATGGAATTTGCCCACTCCATAGAAAGAGCTTTGAACCAATAAAGTCCATAACATCATCCCACGTTTGTTAAACCAGTAAGACATCAAGTTAATAGGTAGTAGCACTTATACCACACTGGCCAACGTACTATTTCAAAAAAACAATATAGTTTGCAAAACTCACAATTAGTGTGCTATAAAGCATTTATAGTGTATATCATTCAGTAAGGGTATCCCCGGGATACCTCAGCAAAGGAGGAGTTATGAGTTGGTTTAAACCATTCACAGTTGAAACAACAGGAGCAGGAGAGAGAGAGACAAAGGTAGAAGAAGTAAAAGAGGTTTTTTTTACGACTGATGAGGGTAGCACCGGTACAGCCAATTCACATATAGATGGATCAGGCGTTGTCAGAGTTCTTGTAGATAATGGCCCACATCCTCCTAGGGGTACTAATCATATGGATGAAACACTTGTAGGGAAAGGTGACGAGGCCACTTTCAAAACTCAAGGCGGTGGAACTATAACCATCAAGAATCCTTTATAAGCCCGAAGACCTCCGAGCAGCATATGCTTGCACTAGTTAGTAAAACAGATTAAATTCACCTAGTGCAGTTCGATTCATATAACATAAAGGTAAGTTTTGATTCTCGATCTATAAAGCAGGGAGAATATTTTGTTCCTTTTAAAGGGGATTTGCATGATGGACACAAATTTATTGATGATGCGATCTCAAGAGGTGCTAGCGGCATCATTGAAGAAGAAGAGTTATATACCCTTGTTAAGAAGAAGCTTACTGATTATAAGACTAAAATAATTGGTATAACTGGCTCTGCTGGCAAAACCACTACAAAGGAATATACATATACCCTCCTTTCATCTAAGTATAAAACACTTCGCTCTCCGGGTAATATTAATACTCTTATAGGTCTTTCTGTCGATATTATAAACAATCTGTGCCCAGAACATGAAATATACATCGCGGAGATGGGCATGGATAGAGCGGGGGAATTAAGACAAACAAGTAAGTACATAACCCCAGATATTGCAATATATACGATTATTAATGAAGCACATTTTGAAAAACTTGGATCTTTGCAAAACATTATAAATGCAAAGGGGGAAATTCTTGAAAACATGATGCCTGATTCACTAACCATCTTAAATCAAGATGACCCAAATGTTTTAAGTTTAAAAGATAAGGTTAAAGGTAGGATTATTTATTACAGCTTGAATGAAAACCCTTTTGATTTTAATAGTCTTACGGTCCTTGGAGATCACAACAGATCAAACATACTCGCAGCTTCGTATACAGCTCTTTCTTTAGGAATTTCAAAGGAAGAGATTGAGAAAATATACCCAGAGATCAGAGCAGAACAGGGGAGAGGCAGAACAGAAGAAGGCGTTTATGGGTCTATTCTTATAGATGACACATATAACGCAAATGAGGCATCCGTTAAAGCATCGCTTAACATGCTTGGCGAGATGAAGGGAAACAGACGAATAGTTATTTTAGGAGACATGTTAGAGCTTGGTACTTATGAGGAAACCGCTCATAAAAATGTACTTACATTTCTTGATGAGTTTATTAAACCAGATTTGGTCATAACAATTGGTCCAAGATTTGCAAAAGCAGGAGGAACTAAGTTTAAGAATTTTGCTAATTCAGAAGATGCACAAGTATACGCACAAGAACTAGTGAAATCGGGATATATTAGAAATAACGACATCATACTTGTAAAAGGGTCACGTGGGATTAAAACTGAATTAGTACTTAACGAATTTAGAAAAACAGATACAATGAAAGCAACTGCCTAGAAAAAATGTAGATGCCAAGAACATACATAGAATCTCAGCCACGCATAATTAATAAAATAGAAGGCAGTTCCACCAAAACAGACATCCTCTACATAGCAACTACAAACCAAGATAAATTAAGAGAATTTCAAAGACTAATTCCTCATAAAAGAATTGAGGGAATTAAACTTAATGTGGATGAAGCACAGTCCCTTGACCATCATGAAGTAGTAATTAAAAAAGCAAAGATAGCATTTGAGAAATACAACTATAACCCGATTCTTGTTGAAGACACATCATTTGAGATAGCAGGGCTTAATAACAGACCAGGCCCTCTTGCAGACTTTTTTATAAGTGATCCTGAGATGAGAAGAGATATTGCTACAAGGTGGCTTAAAGACAAGGACCGAAGAGCTAGTGCCAAGGTAAAACTTGCTATATATGATGGAGTAGACGTACATGTCTTTGAGGGCATTACAGATGGAGAGATTGCTCTTGAACCCAAAGGAAATAGCTTTGGCTTTGATGACATTTTTATCCCTGATGGGCAAACAACTAAACAAAAGCTTACTTTCGCTCAAATGACACCACAGATGAAAGATAAATACTCTATGCGAAGAAAAGCAGTTGAAGAATACCTTAAGCGTGAAAAAGACCTCAAACTAGGAAGATACATACTAGAAATCCCTGAGCCATTTGAATCAGAGCTATTAAGACTCAGGCCAGAGAATATCAACAAGAGAAATGCCATAAGATTTGCCTATACACTTGAGTCAATTGGTGGAAATAAACCCAATGCTAACTTCTATGCACCTAACTATGTACCTATTATTGAAGATAAAACAATTTACTACGACAGGTTAATGCTTGATACCAAGTCAGCTAGCATTGGAATAGTCATAACAGATATAGACAAAGCAGAGTTAAAACTCAAGAAGAATGGAGATTACACTCTATGGCAGATGGGGCCGGAAAGAAGGCAATTAGCACTAGCTCAAAGAGCGGAGTACTTTCTACAAAACACAGACCCAAAGCTTATAAAACTAATCCAAGATATGGAAAAGGCTAAGAACTACCCAAAGAAAGTCACAAAGAGAAGCGCAACACTTGAAACTCTGCTTAGAATTGATTACAAAGACACACCTTTCTATGCGCGTGCAATAAGAGAAGTAGGATATAAAAAGCTTGCAGCAAACAAAGAAGTTAGCAGAAGACACAGTATTCAATACGGACTGATTAACAAAATTGGAAAGTATCCGCGTCTGATGCTGGGCATCGGCTCAATGCCAGCATGTTCATGTCATAGGGACGTTATCCTAACCGGAATAATGGGACATATGCCTGTTTTTATTGCACGAAACAACATTTATGCCGGAAATACACCTCTTCGTATTAAACTTATAAAACAGGTGCTTAAAGCCCTTGATGATCAAGAGTTAAAAGCTGACGTCAAAAAGCTTTTCCAACGAAACATCGGGATTGCAATTGGGTCTGCCAACCCTCGGGCAGAGCTAGAAGTTGTTAAAAAGATTTATGGAGAGACCGGAGTTAGTTTATTTAGAATATACGGCATCAATAGCGACCCCAGAGTCATAGAAGTCGCCCAAATGCTGAGAAAAACCCTTGGCAACAAAATCGAGATTTTTGCGGGACAACTCGTCGATAAGGAGCAGGGAATTGCACTCATTGAAAGGGCAGGAGTAGATGGACTAGTATTCGGACATGGGGGAGGTAGGCAATGTACCTCTGCTACAAACGGAATGGCTCTATCCTCACTTGAGGAAATATACAGTGTTGTTACAGATGAAAGATTTAATACAACAACACTTCTCCACGAAGGAGGGGTAGGTAAGGCACTTGGCGGTCTTATGGTTCTTGGAATAGATGGAATTTTATATAATCAGCAACTTACTAGGGGAACTATCGAGACAGGGGGAATCTTCCTTCAAAACAAAAGAGGGGAATGGGGACAGCCGTATAACGGAAGTGCCAGTGCTGCTACTATGGTTATTGAGGCAGCAAACCCCACACTAAGAGATAAGATGCTAAGTCACTCAGGTAGAACAAAGGTTACCGAAGGAAAGAAAGGCTTTACGATCTATGCAGAGAAGGCAAATTCTATGGCTTTTTGGGTTGAAGAATTTAAACATCAGATGGCAAGGACTTTGGCTGACTTAGGGGTTTGTAATATGAACGAGTTAAGAGAATTTGTCTCAAATTACGATAAGGAACTCCTTAGAATTGTTACCCCAGAAGCTCAACAACTCTCTCAAGCTTGGGGAGCCGGGAAATAATACTAAGCTTCACCACAACAAAACCCCACATCTTTGCAAGACCTCACTCTATACATACAGCGACTAAGAACCTATCATCTTGTTATGCAAAATACACCAAGCGAATACTCATTGTTTCAAAAACTTAAATTAATGCAAGCAAGATTTTACGAAAAACTTGGCTCTTCGGTTGATAAGATTGGTATCTTTGAAGTCAGAACAGATAATTTTGAGGCAGTTTATAGCAAGGTTAAAGAATACTTCAACAATGAGAGCTGGAAATTAGTAGAGCCAGAAGACGGACTTAGAGCTTTTATTTTAGAGGAACTAAAAAACAGCAATGTTGAAATTGAAAATAATGAGGCCGGATATCTTTTATACAAATCAAAAAGAAACTTTCTGACAGTAAAAGACGAGCAACTGGTCGATATAAAAATTGTACATTTCAAAAAGTTTATTGGAATCACCATAACATGCTCTATCCCAAGACAAGGGATACTTAACAAGTATAAAAGGTTAAACGATAAACTAATTAACGAGCTAAAGACATTTCTTGGGCAATATCATCAAATTGATAACTTTTCTATCCAGTACGTAGTATAACCTCAGAAAGTGTCCATATGTTCGTAAATACGGCTACACTACTTGCATACTGGTGCTACAATTAGACCAGTGAATAACCCAACTCAAGCCGACCATAATAATGCTACTGTGCCCAACAGAGGTGCTGAAGCCTTCTTATACATCTTTATCTTTGGGGGTATGTTTATAGCACTGGTTGGAGGGGCAATAGGGATACACTTCATATTAAAATATAATCCCAACCTTCTCTCAGACATTTCTGAAACACTCCAAGAAGAAGAAACTCGTCCCAAAACAACAACTAACTACAACTACAATTCGTCTAAAAACATGGAACCAAAAGACCGCACAGAAACAAACACGAAAACCGAGGTAAAGACGTATATAAACAACAGCCCTACTCCAAATAACCCATCAGGGGAGCCCTCAAATAACACCTACCAGCAAACAAACCCAGCACCTTCATATACACCACCTGCACCAACTTGCTATAAATACGAAATTTTCTCTGGAGAACTGAAAAGCAAGAGGTGCTATACATACGAGGACTACAGATTAATCACAAACTACTATAACAAATACCAGTCGGCAGACTGGAGCTATGACTCTGCCAACAGCTCCATTAAATTCTTGTGCGATGGTAACGATTTCTTTGAAGACTCGTGTGAGGATGCAAAAGATAGAAAAAACGATGCAGCGAAAGACAAAGAAGAATATCTGGAACTAGGACTTGCTGTTATAGCAAGAGGAACACCAGTTAATTAGTATTAATTTGCAAGCATAACTGCTTGAAGGAAACAAAAAATGTTTAGTTCGACAACAAACTCAGTACAGTCTTTTGTCAGGCTTGTAGTTTTTATAATAGTTGGATTGGTTACTTCCATAATGTTAGTAGCAATTACTGCTCCTATTTCAAATGCCATGTTCTCCTCTCCCACAATACTTGCTATCCCAGCACTGCTTTTTTCACTTTGGATAGCCTCCATTATTGCAAAAATGTTCTATATAATGCCTCAATGGGAAGCAATGGTAGTCCTTAGACTTGGCCGGTTCGATGGGGTTAGGGGAGCAGGTTTTTTTATAATCCCACCATTTATATACTCAGTAGCATCAATTGTAGATATGAGAATTGAGACACACCAAGTCGAAGCAACTGCAACCCTAACAAAGGACAATGTCCCTACAAAAGTCACCGCAGCAATTGAATTTAGAGTAGAAGACGCTAAAAAAGCAACGATTGATGTGCAGAATTACAGACTATCCGTTACTTGGTTAGCTACTGAAGCACTAAAGAACACAATCGGTAGTCTTGATCTAAAAGAACTCCTTTCTGAAAGAGAACGCATAGCCCAAACATTAAGAGATCAGATTGATACAGGAGCTGCCACTTACGGCGTTGATGTGCGAGCAGTCCGAATTACAGACATCGATACACCTCAATCATTAATTGATGAACTTGCTGCTATTGCCAGAGCTAAAAGATCTGCTGAGGCAAAACAGATAGAGGCTGAAGCAGAAGTGCTTGTTGCTGAGAAGATAAATCAAGCGTCAACTAAAATAGAGGAGAGCAGATACGGCATGAGGCTTAGGGAGTTACAGATTATTAATTCCATGAGTAAAGAACAAGGAACTACCGTTATTATGTACCCTTATGGAGATAGAGCAGGGGAAGAGATTGCTCACAATGCCGGCGGACATATAAAACAACCAGTAAAACCCTTGTAAATGGCCATAGTATCTCATCTCCTGAATGATTTACTATAAATCTATTTTAAAATCAGAGGGATAAAGGGATTTGGTATAAAGAGGGTTGCCACATAAGAGCATTAATGGTTTAAAGGAGCTAATATTGAAACTCCACGGGCTAAAGCCCGTGGTTTCTTTCTACCTGTTTGTTTTGCTGGTTTGAGAGGTACAGTCTGATTGCTTTTTCTGATACTCTCCCAATACTTTCTGCAAAGTATCCATCACTCCAGAAACTATCTCCCCAGAGGAATTCCTGTAACTCAGGGAATGTTTCCCGGATCACTCTAGAGGTTCCTCCTTTTATTATATGCATGACATCACTGATACTATCTTTTGGGTTTAGTTGAACTAACATGTGGACGTGATCCGGTAATATCTCAAGAGAGTGGATTTCCCAAGAGTTTATCTCACAACACTGCTTTATTAGTTCTTTCAACCTCTTAGCTAACTCAAACTTAAGTACTCTTTTTCTATACTTTGGTATGAAGACTATGTGAAAAAGCAATCTATGTTTAGTGGGTGTACCTGATTTAAATACTGATTTCACAACACTATATTACTACAGCAAAACAAACCTTCTACCTTCGCAAGGAGATACCTTGCTCAGGGCACGCATTCACCATCCGGGCTTGAAAGCCCGGAGGTCTCTGCTTTGTTGTCTAAATGACAGGTAAGGAAGCCCGCTATCCTCCAGAGATCAACCTTAATCACCCGTAGGGATGTATCTTCCAACCTTAGTTATATCAGCACCTTTGCCTTGGTACGTGGCTGACACCTTGTATTTATTCTTATCAATCCTACCAGTAATACAAGCACCTAAATCTGGGTTAGCTGAAAATACTCCAGTTAGATTCTTAATTTGTACATCCCCTTGTCCGAGTGGACTCCTGTCATGCCAAATGTTATTTGTAAAGCTTATATCTCCCAATGCCTGGATTAGTACATCATCATGATCGTCGATCATAGGATCGTCGTCCACTGAATGGAAGATGTTATTCCTTATCTTCCAGTTAGCTACAGGATCCCTATGAAACTCATTAATGACTAATGCATGTTCCCTTCCCTCATCTTCCGCAGAGTTTTGATTTCCAGTTCCAACGATTGTGTTGTTCTCAATCAGAACGTTATCTAGAGGACATGGGTCTCCTTCTGGCCATATCTTCTGAGTGTAGTCACCGTTGTTAGGATCTTCTCTGCATCCGGGCCAATCAGGGCTATCTTTATTACACCTCTTCTTAACATAGCCTTCACAGCCTCCAAAGTTTATTCCACGCGCCATGCCCACGAATAGGTTGTTTCGGATTGTATAACCCGTACCACCTTTCCAGTTGTAATGAACCGTAGTAGGGGGGTATCTTTCTGCAAGCTTATAAAGTCCGTTGGCCTTCTCACCGCAGTTTGCATAAACTAAGTTGTTCTCCATGACTATGTTTGAAGCATCTCCCACATGGAGAAGGTTTCCTGTATTCATATATATTTCATTGTTACGATAAGTTGTGTTCTTTGAGTCAGTGTTTAGTATACCTCCACGGCCACGACTCATGTCCTCTCTTATGCTACAGTTTTCAACTCTTACGGTGTCGCTATGACGAACTTTTAGAACTTCACCAATTGAACAGATTGCATTAGGTTGTTTCATACAATCGGTAACAGCACCAATCATCTCATTTCTATAAAGCTCACAATTTTCAATCACTACATTCTTACCGTAAAGCACACCAATTCCATCACCGTAAGTATCGTGAACAGTAACATTAATTATTTTAATATTTTCTCTTAAATCCTTATCGCTGTTACCTCCTAGTATGAGACCTGACTTGGAAGCTCTTGCAATCTCTATATCTTGAAAAATCTGATTATTTCCTCTAAGTAATACGGCGTTAAATTGTTTAACATCCGGATTATCTCTATCCCTCCAGCTTGGGTACGGAGTATCATCCCTAATTATAGCTTTTTTAGTACCATTGACAGTCGGGTTATCAGGATGTCCTTTTATAACAAAAGGGCTGTCGGGACTTCCTGACGTATGAATCACACCACTAGGTCCATAAACCTTATTATTCCGAAGACAGATAACTTTTCCAGCACCGTTACTTCCTACAGCTGCTACAGCCGAGTCCAAGGTTTTATGGGTTTCCGAGGCACCCACAACAAGACCTGGGGTACAGGCTTGGTTGTTCGCACCAGCAACCTGAGGGCTAGTCGGGCTATACGCCTGCTTATACCTACTTTGGTATGTAAAAACACCAAATAAACCAAGAACTATAAGCAAGACAATTAAGAAGAGTAGCGGATGAGCAAAACCGTTAGGTTTTTTTACGAGATTCATGGGCATACTTTCTTGTAAATTCTTTACAAACAGTTGTATTCGGACAACTGCAAAACTAAATAATACTCTATCAATAGTATGAATGGAAAAGAACCCCTGAGTCAATATAACGGTGCACAGGCTTGTTTCCGGGAAAATTGCATTAGGAGTTAAGTTTTCAGAGCAGGCTTTGCATTTACATTCATACACAAATTTCGCTCAAGGGAATAGATATTGATAAACTATAGATATGAAAAGCCATACCTGCTCCAAAGAACTGTACGTTAACTTTTTGAGATTAACTTTCCCTTAGAAAGGGGGCTTGCATTGGGTTCTAGATGTTGCCTTTGGTGAAGATAAAACGCGTATACATGCCCAAAGAGCAATTGAGAACTTGTCTATGATGAAAAAGATAGTTCTAAGCTTAATCAAACAGGATCCCTCAAAAGGCAGTATGAAGGTAAAAAGGTATAGAGCTGGATGGATTGTCGAGTTTAGAGAAAGGCAGTTGGGGTTTCTTTCGTGTTAAATGCAATTTCCCTGTTAACCTATAGTCATACTTGACAAGAATTGTTTTCATGTTAATATGCCCTAATGAAAACAAATACTTTAAAAATAAATATAGCGTTATTAATATTTGTATTTGCAAGTGTGCTTGCAAACCAAACCTACGCATCTGAACCTAGTAAGCTAAATGCACTAGGACAGAACGCAGTAATTACTTACCCAAGTCCAGTGAACACGTTAAAGCCGGGCAAACCGATCACTTTGACTGCAGAGTACACAGGAACAAACAACGTAACAGGCATGAACTGGAGTGGTGAAGTATGTGGCAAATATGTATCTTTTCCTAAGGCAGGTAGAAAGATAACATTAAAGAATGTGAAAATGCCAAAAGTTGGCGAGATTTGCAGAATTTCCTTGTATGGTACATTTAACGGGGACGATTACATTATACCTGTGGCTACAATTTACCACAGTGTCCATTTTGTTGAACCAACTATTACAAAAGGTCTTAATACACCTGAATTCGGAGATGCAAAGTATTTTGTCAGCTCATCTGTCCAACCAGGACACACTTTCTCTTACTGGAGATGGTATGTTAAGGGATGTGATAAAGCATCAACAGGACATCCTGACAATAGAAGCGTCTCTAAATTCAATCACAAATCAAACGGCAAGGACTGTAATATAGAGATGAACGCATTGGCAAAATATGATGACACATCAACATATATGTACCATAACAACAAGTTTGTTGTGTACAATACACAATTCACATATAACCCGCTAGCAACAAACTAAGAATATAGTTAGAAGAAATAGAATAAATAAGGGAGTTACTTAAGTAACTCCTTTATCTTTTCTACTGTAAGTTTATTCCCATTTGCATCAAGTATGCTAATAGGCCTTATTTCTGGAGGAAAACCTTTACAAGAATCATATAGGAGAGCTTCTACATCTGATTTTTTCGTTAAGTTCCTTTTTGAACCAACTATTGGCTGTCCAAATTCCAAAATTTCACCTGTAAATGGAGGAGAGTAGCTAATGTCAGACATGGTTCTATGATACTACAAAACTTACAGCCTTCAACTTGATTGGTCTTGCACCGTATCAGAAGGCTCTATGTCAACATGAAACTTCTTGTGAATGTCTTTTAACTGTTTATTTGTGACATGGGTATATATTTGGGTTGTTGAGACGTTAGAATGCCCAAGAAGCTCTTGAACTGATCTAAGGTCAGCTCCTTGCCTTAGAAGCCCTGTTGCAAAACTATGGCGTAAAGTGTGGGGTGTGGCATCCACCATAATACCTGCTTTTGTTGTATATTTCTTAACTAGTCTCTGAACGCTACGGACGGTGAGTCTTAAAGAAGTGCCTTCCATATCACCCTCAGTCATCTTTCGTCCGCTATAGCGTAAAAATAGTGGTTTAAAGCTATCTCTGCGAGTATTGATGTACCTTGCAAGCCAGAGCTTTGCAGACTCCGACAAGTAAACGGTACGAATTTTCCGTCCCTTTCCTATAACTGCAAACTCTCCTGTATCAAGATTGATATCTTCAACGTTGAGATTAATTAGTTCGCTCACACGCAAACCAGTACTAAAGAGTGTTTCAAGGATAGCTTTATCCCTAAGTCCTGATCTTTTAGCTAAGTTTTGTGAATCAAAGAGTCTTTTAAGTTCTTCCGGATCCAGTACTTTAGGTAAGTGGGGATCGGGTTTACCTAAGATGATCTGATCAGGTGAAAGTACTTCAAGGTGTTCTTCTACAATCAGATACTTTAAAAAGGATCTAATGGCAACTAAAAAGGTCTTTTGTGTAGACTTTTTAAACTCTTCATTCGATTTGGAGCTAATACGACGGTTTAAATCCAACCTATATTTTCGAATAACATCATTAGTAATATCTTTAACAGATATATCAGATCTGCCTAAAAATACACGTAACCATGAAGACAAATCAGCTAGATAAAAATGGTACATTCTAATAGTGTTTTGCGATAAGTTTCTCTCAATTTCACAGTATTCGAGGTAACGGATGATATGTTGCTCTAAAGCATTAATTCCATCAGGCATTGTATCTAGTGTACAGGATTAAAATAGAAATAGCGACATCTGCGTAGCATTTAGATTAGAATATTTTCAGATACTACAACGAATTATTTTATTATAGAGTGGGGAAACTGAAGTGTCGAGGAAGGTTTAAGCTTTTTGGCTTTTTCTTCCTCGACACCCCAGTCGGTACCAGAACTGTGAAGCTAGATCCTAGCTCCGCAGTTCCAACACACGTGTGCCCAGATGCGGTTTGTCGCGTTGCAGTTTCCGCAGATCTTCTTGCGGGCCACAATTCGCACGAACACAACCTCTGGAACATCAACCCGAACAAATCGTTTCTCGTTCATGACTCTCCTAATTACCAACACCGGATCTGGTGTTGTTTTTTGGTACCCTATAGTAGACTATGCGTGCAGATTTGTCAATACATTAAATAGCCGGGTGCGAATGGTGTGTTTATTTCAGATTTGCGGGAATAGGGGAGTCGGACGCGGAAAAAGAGGGGTATTTAAGTATGTGACTTATTTGATTTTGGGGTTGCTATTTCTGTTTCTTTTATTTGTTTATATTCTTTCTTCTTTTTGTTTTTGTTCTGCTTTATAAATACTTATGCGGATATTGGTGGGGAAGGGAGAGCTTTAGGTGGAGGAAAGGATATGTGTGATGTCGTATAATGTATGTTTAACGACATGATATGTGGAATTTATGGTCTAGCATAGATTTTGAGATATATACGCAAGTAAGGGGGAGAAACGTGGAATAAGTAATGATTACTTGCTATTAAATAGAATAGTAAAAACATATTACTGAACTATTTCTTATATTTCTTGGAGTTATGGAAGGTACGAAGGTACTACTTGGCTGACAACTAATTAACGAAGAACTGCGCTAATAAGATATCCACAGCACCTCCCCTAGAAGTATGACAAAGCTCCAGAGATAGAACTATGACAATCGTACCCTATAGTAATTGACAATGTATGACAGTTGCAGGCTCGATGAGTTTAGCACTATACCCTATAGTATGACAATGTACCAGATAGTTTTTGGGCAGTTTACTCCCCTCTCTCCCCTGTTTATGTGTGTGAGTATTTTTTCTATGGTTTAAAAACTATTAAGATTAGTAAAAAGATAAGAATTATGCCTAAATATTCTAGAACAAGCTTCTTTTCGATCTTATTTTTTAAATGCGCATGTGAAAGCCCAAGGCCAAACATCAAGTAGGTTGAAGCATAAAGAGCTTTGAGAAATGGTTCTGTAGGGAAAAAAGATACCGATAACCCCCCTACTCCGGTTAAAAACACACTTAACATAGCAAGATAAATGCTCTCTGTATAAGGAATCTTTTTAGTGTCTGAATCAAAACCGGTGACCCAAATGTTATAAAGAGTAAATAAAAATGTCGCTATAGCTATAAAGATAAACTGGATTAACGCAGAGATAGGCAATTTATAGACTCCTGCAAAGAAAGGTATGGCTGTGACAACTAGAAAGATAGTTAACCACGTAACTGCCGCTCGGTAGAGAGGTATCATATTCTTTCTATAAATAACCACTAAAAAGATATTATTAACTAAAGAAATACCATAAAACATAGCTACAAGAGTTAAAAGCCCTGCAATTTTTACTAAAAGGCCAAGATTTGGAAAATAATTTATAGACAGCAATACACCTGCAGTTAAATGAAGTGGAAGAATCGCAACATAAAAGAAATTACCTGACTTTATATTCCCTTTTTGCACAAACAATGATCCTAGTACTGAAATACTTAACGCAATTACTGAGTAGATACTCTTGAGTGGGACATATGTAAACCAGACATACCCTATGGCTACTACCGACAGTAAGGCATAAATCAAATATTGTTGCTTACGATTAAACCGAAGTTTCATAGTAGATTAGTCTTTTTCAGATGACAAATAACCATAGCGACAGCATCATTTGCATCATCAACTTTAACATAGTGATCAAGCTCCATAAAGTCCATCACAGCCTTCTGCATCTCTTTTTTATCAGCTCTTCCGTAACCTGTAATAGCTTTTTTTGCTTCAAGAGCTGTATATTCACACACTGTCATCTTCCCCTGAGATGCTACAAGGAGTGCAACACCTCGTGCTTGTCCTACTGTCATCGCAGTTTTGGTATTGGTATTAAAAAAAAGCTTTTCAATCACCATTGTCTTTGGTGAATACTTCTTAGTTATATCTTTCAAAGAGTCAAATAAGAGACTTAATCGATCATGCATGAGCACATCAGGTTTTGTTAAAATGACGCCTGCTTCATGTAATACAGGTGAGGCTGTTTTTAACTCAACAATTGCAAAGCCAGTAGTTGCAGTCCCGGGATCAATACCTAAATAAATCATAACTGCTCCAAAACATCATCCGGTATATTGAAGTTTGCAAATACCTCTTGGATATCTTCATGCTCTTCAAGAACATCATACAGCTTTAATACTTTAGCTACTCTGTGTGAGTCACTTATATCTACAAAATACATAGGGGATGCTGGATCTGGCGTAAATAAATAGGCTGTACTTCCTTGGACGCCAATAGCACCTCCATGTTTATCAAATACGGTTCTGATTTCAGCAAAGGTTCTATTATTATTATCAGTAATGCCTTTAAGTAGAAAAGCAACTCCCTCCGGGCCAAAACCTTCATAGGTGACACTCTCAAACCTTTCCCCTGCTCCTAATTTACCTATACCCTTATCGATTGCCCTCTGAATGTTATCTTTAGGCATTCGCGCTTCCTTGGCCTTCTCGATAGCAAGTCTAAGTGTAGGATTAGCTTGTGGGTCTGCTCCCCCATCGCGTGCTGCTACTGTAATGAGTCTTGCTACTTTAGTGAATTCTTGGCTTCGCTTAGCATCAGCTACGCCTTTTTTTCTTTTAATTTGAGACCATTTATTATGCCCTGACATACTGTAATAATATCACATTGACAAATCACCCACGTTTGATAATTTGGTACACATGAAATCAAGTCTTAATGTTTTAGATAGACAAGCTGTCAAAGCTACCTTAGAACAAAATTGGAACCTAGTAATTGAGTTAAATACCGAGATCTTAAGCATGAATCCCGCAGACCTTAACGCCAAGATTAGACTAGGTAAAGCCTATCTCCATCTCGGTCAGTTCCCTAAAGCAAAGAAAATATTTAAAGATATCTTAGAACTAGACCCACTCAACCAAATAGCAAAGAAGAATTATGAATATGCAAGACAAGGTAAAATAGTTAAAGAAAATCACTCAAAGACTCAAATAATCATAAAAGAGCCAGGCACTACTACAGAGATCCCATTTAATATAACTGAACCTAAAATTACCTCAAATAATTTTACCAAAGGTGATGAACTCGAATTAAAGTTTTTAAAGAAAACTGTCCAAGCTTTCTATATTGCCAAGGAGAAGAAAATCTTCATGGGTAACTTTGAAGAGTTTTTATGTGAAAAGCTATGTGCTGCAAGTGAAAACGGTACAAAAATCACTGCAGTCTTTATGTCCGGTACAGGCAAAAGTATCAGGTTGCTACTACGAGCAAATAAACCAATATTCAAAGGTCAAAAACAAGAGGTTAAACCATATGTAAAACAAACAGGCTTTGATGAAGATACAGATGAAGAAAATGAAAACGAAGCGAATATGGAAGAGTAGTTAAACTAAGTCATACTCCTCTATCATCTTAGTGTTTTTTCGATCATTTGCGGTTTGAGCTTCTGTCTTTTCTACCGGTTTTGTTACTTCAACTGGCTTTTGAACCTCGTCAATTGCGGCAAATGGAACAAGTAAGTTCCCTTCAGGGACAAGTATTGTTAACGGATCATTTAACCCTAATTTATTGAATTCCGCAAAACTATCCGAAATCTTATATGCTCCAAGGCCTGTGAGCGCATACCACTTATTATCTTTCTTAGTAGATAAAGCATTTAGCTTTTTCCTCGGCTGTTTGACCATAACTTTAAACTTCTTTTCCCCATTATCATCATACATTTTAACAGTGTCGCCAAACAGAATACGTGTCTTTGACGCATAGGCAGCAGGCACCTCTATTTTTTCACCGCTAGGGGTAGTGATATGAGTTCCATCAAAAGTACCTTCTACTCCAGGCACCGTTGCGGGATCTACTTCAGGCAGAGGTTGAGGCACTTGTGGAGCTGGTGTAGGGGCTCCTCTTGGAGGCAGTGGTGGTAAAGGGTTAGTATTTAAACCTTGTTGAGGCAATGGTGGTAAAGAAGTGGTAGGTATAGGTTGTTGTTGCGGCATATACGGCATAGGTGCCGATCTTTGAGGCATTGGTGGGAAAGGACTTGCAGGTGTGGGTTGAGACACAGGTGGTAATGGATCTGCCTGCACACCTTGTTGTGGCAGCACGGGAATAGTTTGAGTAGGTGCTCCATTTTGTGCTGGCTGCATTGGAGGAATTCTCGAATCCACAGGATAAGATGGGTACCTTGGCACGGGATTTAAACTAGTCCCATCTTGAACAGGTGCTTGTGGTCTAGGTGGGAAAGGTGCTGGTGTCACGGGAGGCATATCCCCTACTCCTGTTTGTGGCATAGGAGGCGTCTCAAGTTGTCTTACTAATCTTTTGAGTGAAAATAAATTGGCATCTATATTTGCAATTAATCTATTTAATTGATCTAGTTGAAATGCATCCATACTATTTATTATTTCTGAAATCCTCCGCAATTGCCATACCTTTATCAAATTGTCTATTTACCCACCTAGCTATTACCTGCTCAACATGCTCTCTATCCCGTCCATAAGTCTTTCTACTAAAGTCTATAACCTTTGAAACATTTTCTGGATACCTTGTTGCAGGTATTTCCCCCTTCCAAGGAAGAAGTATCCTTGCTGAAAACGGTTGAGAAGTCATCCCATCTATCATCAGCTTTATATAAATTTGAAATCGCTCAAGAGAAATTAAATCTTGATGCGTAAAGTATGGTTCGAATTCAGTTTCAAGTAGCCGTGCATCTTGAGCACCAAGCGAAAACGATGCAATAGTGCCTACATTACCAAAGACTGCATTCTGAAGTGCCTCAGGAAGTTGAGAGGTATATTGATGAGTTAAGTGTAACCCCACACCATATTTTCGCGATTCAGACAGGATTGATTCAAAATCACCTCCTACAAAGTTTTGAAATTCATCAACGTATAGATAAAAGGGGTTCCGCTTGGCTGGTTCTAGTTCTGCTCTGCGGAGTGCCATAAACTGGATACGGGAAACTAATAATGCACCAAGTAAATTAGCATTATCTGTGCCAATTTTTCCTTTTGACAAGTTCATTAGTAATATTTTTTTAGAATTCATAATATCCCAAATATCAATACTGGATGTTTTTTGGCCTAAAATATTTCGTATTGTTGTAGATGATAAGAATCTATTGATCTTATTCTGTATTGGAGCTATAGCTTCAGTTATTAATTTAGGATTTGCTTTCATTTCTTTGAACTCTTTATCCCAAAAATCTTTAACTACAGGGTCTTTAACTTTATGTAAAATATACTTTTGGTAATTTATATCACTTAAAAGCCTAGTTATCCCTAGAAGTGAAGTGCCCGGGACATCAAGCAGAGTTAGAACTGCATAATTGAGTAAATATTCAAGTCTTGGTCCCCATGAGTAATCAAAATGCGTTTTTATAGCAGCTACTAGCGCTGATGCCATCAAGTTTTTGTGAATCGGATTATCGTATTCAAGTAGGTTAATACCAACCGGAAAATCAGCATCTGATGGGTCCACAATAACTACGTCTTTAATACGGTGATCAGGTACAAACTCAAGTACTTGCTCAATCAGCTCACCGTGGGGGTCTAGTACACCAACCCCATGCCCATTTGCAATATCTTGGGCTATTAAGGTCTTAAATAAGGTTGATTTCCCTGTTCCTGTCTTTCCTATTAAATACATATGTCTCAAGCGGTCATCAGTATTTCTTAACCCAAATTTTACTTTTTGATTTCTAAACAATGTTTCACCTATAAAATTACAATCAGCTATTGGTAGATTTGCAGGTGGTTCTGCTTTTTTAGACATAACCCAGTTGATACTTGGGGTTTCAACACTCCCTGATGGCAGATGGAAAATAGAGGCAAGTTCATCTGTTGTTAATACATACGCAGAATTAGCTTTAAATTCTCTAATACGGTACAGCTCACTCCCCTCTTGATACGAAGGTAATTGCTTTGATACAAAGCCATTTAAGTTAGCAATTGAAAACTGCTTAAATGAGGCAATAAGTGACCTCATATTCATATCGGCTTTCTCGATAGTGTCTGAAAAGGATAATAGTCTAATAGTTACTAAAAACCCTATCTTGCTTAATTTGAACTCGATTGCTTTCATTTGCAATTCTTCCCCAGCAGTAATTTGATTTGAGGCTTTGACTTCATACCCTTTATCTCGAACCGCGGGGTTAACTTGAGAAGGTGGTGTTAGTATGTATCGAGGGATATTTGAGAGGATATCTAGGATCTCAAGAACTAAATTTCTAAGTAGAGATCTAAAATCGTAACTTACAGTCTCTTTCCCCTCAACTTTCGCTTTAACAAACGCATGGCCTTCGGACTGCCACACATCAGGATTCGGTTTGATGAGTAATTGCAACATTAAAGTATCAGAGGCCGAAACTTGGGTTAGTACAGAAGTAATAGCAGAAAGCGGATCAACTTCAAAATCTCTAAATGTCTTAATTGGAAAATACTGTGGGTTAGCCAAACTCATATCAACTGCAACACCCTTATCATTTTTGACTGCTTTCTCAAAATAATCCGGCACTTCAATTATCTGACATGATGGATATTGTGCATAAATCTGACTTTGGACAAATTCTTTGATGGTTAATGGGACTGTACAGTAGAAAACTATACCCCCTACTCCATTAGCAAAGAGCTCAAAGGAAATGTGTTCTTGCAGACTTGGGTTTTCCTTTAATAAACCATGCAAAGAGGCAAACATATGTTCAGCAGCTAAGGGTCCAGTGGCTATATCATCACTTGTGATTTTAGGTACTCGAATTTCGAGCACGCAAAAAGGCGGCATAGCAGTTGCGTTTGTCGGACCTAGCTCTTTTTTTGTCTTTTTATAAAAGACAAGACCAATAACTATTAGAATGAGTGCTAAGCCTGTTGTATAAAACATAGAAATTCCGCCTTAAAAGGCGTGGTATAAAGGAGTGACTTGCTAAATGCTAGTCAATTACTTTTTTAAAGTCAATGCCCAGAATAAGTGTGACATCTGCCCGTTCCGCATCCGGCTCTATAAATGAGTATTTATTACGCGCTTCAATTCGATCAATATTGAAAAAGTTTTTTAAATAGGCAACTGTCTTTGAGTTAGGATTTGTGGTAACAATTATACTGTGATCATAAGTATTTCTGGCATTTCCAAGAAAAGTGACACGTCCACCTGATGTTGTAATTATATCTGAGGCTGCCTTACCAGCGCCTTCCTCCCCTAAGCCATTCAAAATGGCAACAGATAATCGCTCATCTGCCAGATCTGAACTAAACGATACTTCTTGGGAAACCCTCCCCCATTCACTATATTTAGCCTCTTGGATGAGGACATCACCTGTTATAAATGTAAAAATATTATATAGTTCACGATCCGTTAAATCTGTCTGTATTTCTTGATCAATACTCTTTAGCAAAAAGTTAACGGAGGTTGAGGACATCTTTAAGTAAGTAGGCTCTCTTATAATTCTCATAATGCTTTGCTGTGTTTCTTCATTGGTCAGGACAATGCGGTTGATGCTCACGCGTGAATTGTTCTCAACAGTCTTTTTAACCAAATCCATAGCCTTATGCTTATCTTCAAAGACAGATAGGCCTAAAGCATAGACTGTACTAAGCTTTTCAACTCCATATTTACCGGGAACATCCATGGAGGTGGTATTCGGTATTTTAATGATATGCACACCATTGTCTTTACGATTTAAAACCACCAGATCAAGTGTTTTTATACTTGGAGATGTGTCTGCAAAATCATTTAGAGAAACAACCAAAATGGTAAACAGGGAAGAGGAGTTATCAAAGGAGACTTCTCCAGTTTGCGCTGAAACAAACATCGTGCTTACTTTTTTATACATGTATCCACCGCTTATTAAGACTGTAGCAATAAAAAAGAGAATTAGTGGGAAAACTACTTTCGAAGATGTTCTTTTAGTCTTTTTAGTTCTAAGT
The DNA here is from genome assembly GCA_964563965.1 of uncultured Candidatus Saccharibacteria bacterium. Lineage (GTDB taxonomy): Bacteria > Patescibacteriota > WWE3 > UBA101185 > UBA10185 > CAZCAQ01. Next base: position 4,560 of record CAZLZI010000005.1, on the reverse strand, counting down.
AACAGCTTCTTTTTACGAGGGCGGGTCGTGGGCATGTCTGTATACTAGACTATAATAAAAAATTACTCAATATCTATAAATTCTTGAGGGAGTGCAGAGGTAAATGTCATATCTTTTTTGCTTACCTCATCATAAAAAGCAAGTTCATGCGCATGTAACATTAAGCGGGAAAAGTGAAGCTGAGTACTATAAAACATTCGTCTTCCTAGGTAAATACTATCCCCTGCAATCGGCAGGTTTAAGCTTGCTAAATGAACACGTATTTGATGCGTCCTACCGGTAAGAGGCTTAGCTAAAACGCTTGAATATTTTATGTTATCCAGCTCAAAGATCTTTAGTAACTCAAAATCTGTTCTTGCTTCTTTGCCACCTTCAACACATGCCAGTTTAAGCCTACTTTTTGGGTTTCTGCCAATTGGTGCATTAACCGAAAGCTCTTCATACCGCATTTCTCCAACACAAATTGCTCTGTATGTCTTTTTAACTTTCCGCATTTTAAAGAGAGATTTTAAGTATTCAAAGGTCGTCTCGTCTTTTGCCCCAAGGACAATACCTGAGGTATCTTTATCTAATCTGTGTACAATCCCTCCTCTTGAGTAGAAATCTGTATCATTATCCTCAATATCCTCGCTGTTTAAGCGTTCTTGAGCAAAATCGGCTAGTGTAGTTTCACTCCAGGTCTGAGATCTATTTACAACTACACCACTGGGTTTATCAAAGACTACAATTCTATCGTCTTCAAATACTATAGGAATATTAAGATACTGTTGGTTCATTGATATATTTCTGTACCTCTAGTACAACGTCTTGAGGATTAATATTAGACTTAACTAAATACCCATTTGCCCCTAAATCCATACAAGCTTTAAGAATTGACTCTTTATCTAGGTTTGTTAACAGCACTACTGGCTTAGGAGCGAGTTGAGGAACTGCTTTGATGTGCGTTAATATTTCCAAGCCGTCTCTTTTTGGCAGCATGATATCTAATAGTAAGATGTCCCAATCCCCTGCTAAAGCCTTAGTGAGTCCACTATCTCCATCCCCTGCTTCATCAACAACATAATTTTCAAAGACAAGTAGCTCTTTATAGACCTCTCTTATGGCTATTTCGTCTTCGATTAAAAGGATCTTCATGCTTGGATGTATTTCTTGACCTCTGCAACTATATAATCAGGAGTTATTTCAGACTTAATAACATAACCATCTGCTCCCATATCAAAACACTCGGCTATTATGGTTTCATTTTCTAAGTTTGTCAAAAGTAGGACAGGTTTTTCGACAAGTGTTGGCACTTGCTTTAAATCTTTTAGTACATGAATACCGTCTTCCCCAGGCAACATAATATCTAGTAACATAAGATCCCAAGGTTCGTTTTTTGCCATTTGTATGCCTTGTGTACCATCAGCAGCTTCTTTTACAGTAAAACCTGCATCTGTAAGTACTTCTGCATATATCTTTCTAATATCACTTTCATCTTCTATTAAGAGAATTATTTTTTTCTGTTCCATTACTTTATAGCTTTCACAAATAGATACTACTCTAGTAGTATACTAGTTTTTATGGTTACTAGCACTTGTTTTTAACCCGTTGTAAAGAATACCAATCGTTGAACAGGTAATAAGTAGATCTGACACATTAAATTTAAAGAGATTAAAGAACTTGAAGTAATCTCGCACACAGCCTAATACTGAAGCTTCTATTAGTAGATAGATTGCCGCACCAATTAAAATCCCAAAGAGCACCGGTAGTTTTCGAGTTACATAGAAATACCCAACTAATATGCTAATAATTAATACTCTTAATGGAAGTAATATCGATACACAGACCGTCTGCAAACCTCGCGTATATAGATAGCCGTTTACAAGATAGACAACAACTAATGTAAGAAACGTCGATAGGATAAACACTACCTGTTTAGGCATTATCAGGAGTCTTTTCATCAACAAGTGTTGTAGCTTGTGGATATACCTCAAGGCGCTCTTGTGGTATTGGTTTGCCTGAAATCTCAGACACACCATACTTGCCTTGGGAAATTCTGTGCAAAGCTTTTCTGACCTGTCGGTGTATGTTTTTAATGATACCTACTTTAACTTGAATATTCTCATGTCCAATATCTTCTGCTGCATCATCTATAACATCGGCATTATCATCTTCTCTTTCAGCATAACTTGTGTAGGGGTCTTCTTTTAAAAGAGCTTTCTGCTCGTTTTCTAACTCTTTATCTTTGTGGAGTAATTTTTTGCGTGTCTTTTCTATAAACTCTGGAGTTAAAGTGCTCATTTGATCTCGAATTCTTAAATAACCAACTACTAAGGCTATTGTAATTAAGAGTAAATAAAAAGGCAAATAGGTTCTACCCAAAACCACATACATTAAGACAGTTGAGGTAAGCAAGAAGCTACTGAATGTAAATCCAGACTTAACAACACGGTTGCGAAGGGTAGAAAAAATTGAATAGTACAAAATGTATGTGGGAAACACGTATATGAAGGTCAGTTCTTTAGTACTTGCAATATAGCCAAGAGACGCAATTGCTATTACAAAAGCTGTCCCTAAAGCAAAGATATCAACTATTCGGTAAAATGAGAGTTTTGCTCGTTTGCTCAAGAGGTAGACAAAATAGATAAATACTAAAACCAAAGCATAAACGTTTAACTTAAGAGTTAGTAAATAGTTAACTACACTTCCTATAGATTGGATTTTGAAAGGATACAAGGCAAAATCAACTACTTTTGCACTGATAAAAGAGACAAGAAGAGAGATAGCAATAATATCGAGTAATTTTTCCTCTTCAAAGCCATCTTTTCTGCCTTCATGCCAGATCACAAATAACGCAATAATAATGCCACTGGCTAAAAATATACCAAATGTGTTGTTTTGTGTTAGAAAAAGATATATTGAGTTAAGAAAACTCATGACTATGCCTTTGAAATGTATTCTCCTGTACGTGTATCCACTTTTATCTTATCACCTATTTTAACAAAAGTAGGGACTTTTACAGCCATATTATTCGCAAGAGTTGCATCTTTTAGAGTGTTAGTCACTGTATTTCCCTTAAAGCCAGGTTCGGTGTAGGTTACTTCAAGAATAATGGTATTGGCTACTTCCACAGCAATGGGCTTAGCCTCAAAGGATAGAACAGAAACCTCACCGCCAGGCGTTAAGAAATAAGAGGTATCGCCAATAATATCTTTAGGGATAGTAAATTGTTCATAAGTTGAAGGATCCATAAAAACAAAGCCATTGTCTTCATATAAATATGAGACTGTCTTACGTGACATATCAGCTTCTTCGACTTTGGTGTTGCCGTTGTAGGACTTTTCAATAACCTGTCCTGTAAGCAGGTTACGTGCCTTTACCCGAACAGTCGCTCCTCCCCTTGCTACTTTAGAAAAGGAGTATTTATCAACTCGAAATGGAAACCCATCTTCTTTGAATATTTTACCTGTCTTTAGGTCTGTAGCTATCATAGCTCAAAAATTATACTCTAAGTCATAGCTATTTAAAAGGCACTTTATCTTGTAATCAGGTACATAGAAGTATCGATACGCTTGTGTACTAATACCCGTGGGTACGAAGTCAAAAACAAAATCAGCATGTAAACTATCAAGCTTCTATGCATGTGGCAAAGCTTAAAACTCTAGTTACTATACTTCACAAGTGACAGTATATATCTACATGTAAACCCTCTATCCAAACTTCCGCAATTTCTTTACCTTGACGCAGGAGCGACAGTATACTGTGTATTATCCGGTTTAAAGAAAAAGGTCAAGGAAGAAGTCCCCTTTTTATCTCCAGGTACCAAAAAAATCGCTTCACCTGTATCACGAACCAATATTAGTGTATATGGGTTCTTTCCTACAGGTAAAACAGGAAAATCTATATTAGTTTGTATCACTGTAGTTTGAGTTAACGAGGGGCTGGGGGAGATTTCAGAAGAAGGAAAAAGTATTATATCTAAAGTATCTTCTTCATGGAAGTCTCCAACACTTACATGCAAGGCCGACATTTTAGGATCCTCCAATGCCTTAGGAGTATCAGCAACCGGCGATAGAATACTGTAGGATCCGGCAGGTAGAACTAGCACCTCTAGTTCACCGGATTCAAAAATTCCTACTTTGGCACCATTTTCTTTTAATATACTCACAGCTACTGCATCCAGACCTACTAAGAAACCCCTCTCAAACACATTGCTAGTTTTATCCATACTATATAGTTTCATACCACCAAACAACTCTACATCAATTGAAGGTACATAAGGTTCAGGTGTAACACTAGCCTCGGCATAAGAGGTTACATGTGAGAGGGTTAAATCTCCGGTAACAGTAGCTGGTGGAAGTAGAATTTCACCAGATGGAGTTACTAATTCACCTTCTAAGGGGTCCGACAGAAGCGCCGGCTCATTTTGAGTATGATTATCTTTCTCATTTTTAGCTACTATAGGTGCGCAGGCGCTTACTGCTACACCCACTAAAGATAGAAATAAACCTACTTCTTGACGTCGTGTTAATCTGCTCATATACGCGTATTATATAATACTATAGGACACATATCAAATGC
>CAZLZI010000004.1:0-33646 GCA_964563965.1 uncultured Candidatus Saccharibacteria bacterium | reverse complement strand
ATGCGAACGCGCTACCAAGCTGCGCTACACCCCGAACAATATCTTTGGTATTCTAGCAGATTAAAGACTGAGTTCAAAAACAAAGCTAAAGACCGGTCTATCTTTGCCAAACTTTAGTCTTTTTGCCCACGTGGTACCTATTTCACTAATTTCTTCTTTTTTTAATTCTTTGAGCGAGACTAGTTTAAAGCCATAGATTTCATATTTTTTCGCTAACGTATTCTTAATAAATTCTTCTGATAAAGGAGGAAGTTGTAATTTATCAATCTCTTTCTGTTCGACTTCTTGAGTGTAACCTAGATTAATAATCAATCTACCTTTAGCTTTTAAAAGTCTATAGATGTTAGCTAGAAACAATTCATCTGCAGAGATAACAAACTTCAGAAGTGATCCCCATGGCAAGTTAACATAGATAAAATCTGCATATTTACTTACCCCTTCAATAAACTTATCCGCAGACCCTAAGATAAAAACGGCATTATCTAGTTTTTTTCTGTCTGCTTTGTAGCTATACTCCTCCATTAAATTAGCCAGTGTATCGACGCCAACAAAAAGTATCTGCGGGGTAAGCTGTGCGTTGGTGTAAATAAACCTGCCATCACCAGTTCCTAAATCAATGATGCGCTTATCAAAGTGCTCTGTTTTTTGTAAGAAGTCCTTTAAGTGTAAGGGAAGGGTTTTCTTGCCCACAATTGTTTGGATTACGTCTTCCATTGCTTAATAGTATAATTTTCCTATACTAGGGGTAAAGAGCTGGTATTTTATGAAACTAGACCTATCTACATCTAATCAAATAATCCCTATCTGGAAACCAGTGGGTATGTCCACACACACTATATCTAAGGGTATATCTGGATTGATGGGTGTTCCCGTTGCCCATACAGGTACGCTTGACCCTATGGCAGAGGGGGTGATCGTTCTTCTCTCGGGAGATATTAGATATAACAAGCTAGAGTTTGCTGGCTGGAAAAAAGAATATGAGTTTGAAATGCTCTTTGGGTTGTCTACAGATACCTATGATCCCATGGGCCTTCTAAGTGCAACTGATCTGGCGTTTGAGTTGGATGAAAAGCGGTTGCGTAGCGCATTACTTTCTTTTCAACCAGCATATACACAAACATACCCACCATTTTCAGCAAAAAGAGTAAATGGCAAACCCATGCATTATTACGCACAGCGAGGAGAACTTTCGCAAGTTATAGCTCCAACAATAGAAGCTCAATTATACGAATTGGAAGTTCTTGGTAGTACTAAACTAAGCTTGCGTGACTTTATTGCTGTCATTGTTCCAAAGATCTCACAAGTTGAGGGTTTTTTTAGACAAGAAGCTATTCTTAATGGCTGGAAAGAGTTTAGTAACAACACCAACTTAGATGCACTTGTAGCAGTTGTAAAGATACGCGCTGTCGTTTCACGAGGTGTGTATGTGAGAGCTTTAACAGTAGATGTTGCTGCTAAACTTGGAACACGGGCTTTGACCTACTCAATTGTACGGACTAAAAACGGTGATTATTCCCAAGCTGACTGCTATGACTTGCCTACTCTGACTTGATAGACTAAGTAAGTGGGAAACGATTGTAATAATGCCTCTTAAGTACTAAAATCTTTAAGCTATGAATAAAAATATGATCGCCAAAAGACTTCAAATTATTGAAGATTTACTTACAGAACTAAATGTTATCAAAGACATGTATGATAGTGCCCTTGAGAATGATCCTATCTATCAAGAGGTACAAGAAACTGAAAGCAAAGCTAAATCTGAGGTTAAACAAAAAAAGAGTGTTGTTATGTCTAACTCTGAATACATCAAGTTAGCAGAACAGATGAAAGAAAAGAGAACACTTATCAAAGAAGCCAAGGAAGCTTTATCTCAAGATCTAGCAGATTTTTATAGAGAGAGTGGTGAAATGGAAATAGAAGACCACAACGGTAATGTAAAGAGAATTAAATTCTCAGTTCGTCTTGTGAGCTGAATAAATAATATAGTCCCCATGAACACGTCGTTTGATGTATTTTAAAGGATCATCAAGTCTTCCTTCATCCGGAACAACTAGAAGTGTATCTTTCTTTGGTGCCATATGATCTCCCGCTCGCATAAATGGCCACCATAAGAATTTCTGTGTTGGTTCTTTAGGATCGAAGTATCTAAGCTTTGTATACCCCTCCCCAAAATAATAACGTGCGATAACGTAATCCATGGGAGAGGTAAAAGTCATATAATTAACTGTTCGTTTATGATTTGCTACTATGTCTCGCATGCCTATGTAATACTTTGGGTATTCGAGTCTAGTAAATACTCCTATTACATATAGGACTATAACAATCATCACGATCTCAAACTGAAAGAGCTTTTTAAGTAGTAGCCCAATAGATAACAGAAAGAAGATGGCAGATGGGAACAAATACCTTTCTACATATATGTTAGTATTATCGGTTTTTGCAAGATAAATAGCAAAAAACATTGGTACAAATGTAAGTATGAGTAGAGCGGTGTAGGGAAGAATCTCTTCTTTACTTATTTTCTTTGATGCAATCACAGCAAGTATTAATGCAATGAATGCAAGAATAATAACTGTTTCAATATATGTCTTATCCACAAATAACTTGAGTGGTAATGTATCATCAGATCCAGGTTTTTTTATTGTTACGCCAAAGAGATGGGCATATGTACTTTTCTTAATACTTAAAAGTGAAGGCTCTTTTATCCATGAGTCGTTAACTGCATCTTCTTTAAGTTTTGAGTGATTGTAAGAAAAAAGTATGACTAAGCCGAGGGTTGCTATTACAGGTATGATCAGTTTCCAGTTTTTTGATCTAAGCTCTTGTGCCAGAAATATTGCAATCAGTAATGCCAAATAAATAATACCGGTGTAATGTATTAAGGGTAAAAAAGCAGCAATTGCAGCAAAATACAAATAGTCTTTTTTAATAAGAAGGTAAAAACTTAAAGCCGAAACAAAGCCATACAATGCATATGATCTAGCTTCCAGCGAGTACCCTACTGTAAATGGACTAATTGCAATAAGAAATCCTGCTATAAGTCCCGCCTCTTTATTAACTAGCCTTCTACCTATGAGGTAGATAACATAGATGGTTGCCACACCAGCTAGAGTTGAGAATAACCTTAATGAAATGTCAGTTGAACCTAGTAGAAATGTCCAAAATTTCAAGATGAGGTAATATGCGGGAGGATTGGTATCCCCGGCGATAACATTCTTAAATTCTTCTATCGGCACTCGCATCAGGATGCCTGTGAATGCCTCATCAAACCACATATCATATGTTCTTATACTTAGCAGTCTGACCCCTAGAGCTATGGCTAGTAGTATTAGTATGTCGGAGTTTTTCTTAAAGTTAATAAAAAACGTTTTCACTTTATCCATGTGTGTATTCTAAAGCACATAAGCAGAAGTGCCAAATATGTGATTAGATATTGTATAATTTTTACTATGCAGTCTGTATCACAAAGAAATTCAGTTCTAGATTTAATGCGAGGCTATTTCTTAACAGCTATATTAGTGTCGCATTTTTATAAGTTTCCTTCCCCGTTTACACTTCTAAATGGTAGGGGAGAGTTATGGGTATCTGCAGCACCCGGTTTTGTTTTTATCTCCGGCCTTCTTGTTGGCATGGTTTACAAAAGAAAGATACAGACCTACGGGTATAAATCAGGAATTACCCAACTTATAAAACGGGGATTGAAGTTACATACATTTAATATTTTCTTTACGGTAGCATATTCTCTGCTTGGTGTTTACATAGGTAAGTGGCAATATCTTAATCAGGGTTTATTGCATAAAGACTTTGGCAGTGCTTTCTTTCATGCGTTAACTTTTCAGTATTCGTATGGGTGGGCTGACTTGTTAATTTACTATGCTATTATGCTACTTTTTGTTTCCCCTATTGTGATAACACTTTTTCATAAAGGTATTGTAAAGCCCGTACTTGTGATCTCGTGTGTACTTTGGCTAGTGATGTTTTTACTTCCGGGGACTCAAGCAGTGACAGGAAGTTATTTACCAGTTGAATCATGGCAGTTCTTATTCGTATTAGGATTAACCGGAGGCTATTTCAAAGACTACTTTGCTGTTCTTTATAGGAAATACTTGCATACAGGTAATAAAAGAAACGTATACATTCTTGTACTTCTTTTTGTTGTAACACTATCTCTATCTGTTGCAGATCGGTTCTATTCGGTGTTTGGGGGAGATACGAAAAAGATATTAGACATTTGGTTAAAGAAGAGTGATTTGGCTCCAGGGTTGCTTGTCACCTTTTTTATATGGTTCACGTTTTTATATTACTTCTTTCAGAAATTTCAATTCTATATCTCAAAATATCTTGGGTGGTTATTTTATACATATGGCAAGAATTCCTTGCTTACCTACGCAATACAAGCAGTGTTTTTATTTATCCAATACTATTTAGTTCTTAAAAACACTGTAGTTTACAACACTTTATACAATATAATCATGATACTCACTGTTTGGCTTACTGTTAAGATAATTACTATTAGTATGTACAGATTAAATAATGCAAAAAGTCACTGAACCCTCTGGCTATAGAGAGCCTGTGCTTGATTTTCGAGGTGTTGAAACGTTTCCTCCAAGCGAGATCACTAGACAATGGACACTCTTTACAGAAAGCGTTAGGAGAGAGATGTTTCACGATAGTAGAGTTAGGGATGCCTTAATACCTTTTTGCAACTTGCCTTTGGAGGAAAATTTGCCTTATGATTTTGTAAACTTGCTCTCAGCTACGAGTGCGAAGTGTTCCCGTTTAGCTCACCGACAACAATTATTAGGGGAGTATCTAGCGCTGCCTTCAATTCCAGATGAACTAATGTCACCTGATACAAGAATGGCGAGGGTTATATCCGCCCCGAATAGAGTTTTAGAGTCCTTAACACATATATATGCTGATGACCCTGATAAAGTTGCTGCTGAATTTCAATCTCGTATTAATTCAGGATCTTTCCTAGGTATCACACCTGAGGAAAAAGCTTTAGTCTTTCAAAGATATGTATTTGCAAGAGATGTTAAAATCTTGGCTTTAGGTGCTGAATTATTAGAATATCAAGATATGCCTTTAGATGCGGATGGGGTGTTAAGTTTACCTAGTGGTACTAAGATTATTATCCAAGCTAATCAATCTCCAGATTTCTATACTGCAACATTTTCTCCTGATACATGGATTTTGAGAAGACAGTTAAAAGACAGGGTATACGCGGTTCAAACAACTGCGGGAGAGTATATTTTGAAGGAAAGAAAAACTCCTAGACATTACCATACACTAAAAGCTGGTCATGAAGATGGTAATACCTCAATTGAGGAATTTAAAATTGCTGCAAGTTTAAGCAACACCAATCTTGAGCGAGAGGATGTAAGCGCATATTGGGAGAAGCCCTTGCTTGCAGTAACTTTCGCGGATGGTTATCAATTTGTCATATTTGAAGCGGAACAAAGTCTACTTAAGCCAAGTGAAGTACAGGATACTTTAGCAGCTGTTATAGAGATGAATAGGGAGATATACTTACAAGAATACACAGTTTTAGCAGCACAAATAATGGAAATTGAACCTTCAGCAATTCTTAGTTTTGATGAATATGCAAATGTTAAAGCATACATTATGATTAGTCATGCTGAGGACCTTCTCAGAGAGTTACTATTCAAGGCTGGATATGAAAACAGAGATTTTGATGATAACTTTATGTTTAAAATCGAACAGGATGCAGAAGATGGAGTAAAACTTGTAATAGTCGGTCTTGACACAGAGTATGTTGAAGCACAAAGTCAAGCTTTACTTGAGAGAAGGAGGAATACACATTTAGCTAATAGATCAAGAATGTACGACTTGCAGATGGGTGATTCCATGGGTGAGGGTAGAAGTATTACTACATGTGAGTATCTGGCATATAAAGTATTATCTGAATCCTAATTACGACATTTTGCATAAGTGATCTGATTTGTGGTACTATGCTCCCATGTCAATGAATAAGAAAAGAAGCGACAGGCAAAATAATAGGGAAAAACGAAAAGAACGAAAGAAATCAAAAAGAGTCTGTTAAGCTACTTGGACTGACTATTTCCACCAAATCTTCTGTCTCTTTTTGCAAAATCCAAAACAGCAGTTTCAAAATCCTCGGGTGTAAAATCAGGTAAATATTTATCTATAAAGAGCAACTCTGCATAGGTACTTTGCCATGGTAAATAACCTGATAATCTTTTTTCACCACCTGTTCGAATAATAAGATCCACAGGGGGAAGTCCTGCGGTATCAAGATGGGCTTCAATATTCTCTTCAGTTAGTGGTAGTTTATTAGCAAGTGTTTTATTAACTGCTCTAACTATCTCGTCATGTCCACCGTAATCAATAGCTGCGACAAATGTAAAGTCTGTAAATGCTTTTGTTTTTTCTTCCATTTCCACAATTTCTTGTACTAAAAAGTCAGGAAGTCGATCCTTTCGACCGATATGCACAAAGCGAATGTGTTCACGGAGACATTTTTCTTTAAACTTTTGAGCATAGGTTTTAACCAGTCCAAATAAGCCATCTATTTCATCTTTACTCCTTTTCCAGTTTTCAGTTGAAAATGCCCACCCAGTTAATACTTGAATACCCATAGCTTTGGCTTTTGCAATCAACTCATCGTATGTGTCTACGCCTTTTTTATGGCCCGTTAGCGAGGGAAGCATGCGAGACTTAGCCCATCTTCTGTTACCATCACTAATAATTGCAATGTGTCTGGGCATATTCTCAATAGTTGTTTGTCTGTCAGGCATAATAAAGAGACCTTAGAGGCCTTATTGTCCTACATTTTAGTATCTTTTTAAAGAATTTTCCAATACAAGTCTTATGTATTAGTAGATGTTGTTGTGGGAGTACTTGAAGAATCTTTAGGTTCAACAGGTGCTGGAGGAAGGTATATTTCATCGACTTTAGCAACATCAACCACAGCTTGTAAATCCTTAATCAAAGCTTCCTGAACTTCCCTGATTGCTTCAGATATATCTGTTCCAGAATGAAATGGCATAAACGTATGATAACCTACTAAATAATATTGTCAACTCGACTTATGCGAGTGCTTTATAGGTGAATTAGTGTGCAATTTGACATAATATATACACTATGGAATTTAGTACCCCGATGATGCAGCAATATGCAAAGATAAAGAAAGAATATACCGATTGCATACTGCTTTTTAGATTAGGTGACTTTTATGAAATGTTTCTAGAAGATGCAAAGGTTGGGGCAAAAGTTTTAAATATTACACTCACTCAAAGAGATCGGGGGAAAGATGGAAAGATACCTATGTGTGGTGTTCCATATCATGCTGTTAACCTCTATATTTCAAAGCTGGTAAATGCAGGGCATAAAGTAGCAATGTGTGACCAGCTCACGGAAGCAATAAGTGGGGAGCTTGTTGACCGCGAAGTAACACGGATTATAACGCCAGGGACAGTACTTGATGAAAACTTACTGACTGTCAAGGAAAATAACTTTGTTGGGGCAATCTTTGCAGCCAAAACCGGATTTGGTATAGCGTTTTGTGATATCACGACGGGTAAATTCGAGGCAGGAGAATATGAGGACTTCAATTTGATACTTGAAATGCTTGCCAAGTATTTACCTAAAGAAGTAATTATACCTGATGTTGTGGTAAGAGATGCAACTTGGCTTAAACAAATTAAAGCGATCAAAGGTCTGCATGTATTCGCGTGGCACAAATATGCTTTGTATTGTAAAGATACTTCCTTACTCAAGCCATTCAAAAGTTTTGTACTTAACTTCTCGATGAAGGAAGCCACGCTTAAAGCTACAAATATACTTCTTGGCTATATTGGAGAAACACAGAAGAAGTTAACACCCCATATCACTAACATAGTTTATTTGCAGGATGATATGTTTGTTGAATGTAGTCGCTCAACCTTGTTTAATTTAGAACTTGTTTCAACTATTAGAGAAGGTAGCACTGTAGGCTCCCTACTATCCACACTAGATGAAACTAAAACTGCCATGGGTGGACGCCTTCTTCACTATTGGTTATTACACATACCCAAAGACATAGTTACAATTCAAGAACGCCTTGATGCTGTTGAGGAACTAGTTGACAAAAGAGAGTTGCGGGAGAATATCCGTGCGCTACTTGGACAAATAGGGGATATTGAACGCCTGTTTTCTCGAATAGTAATGCAATCTTGCAATGCACGAGATTTGCTTAATCTAAAAAACTACCTTTTGGATATTCTTGCCTTACGCCTTTACCTTCCAAGTTTTAATACACGGCTATTGACTGTAATAACAACTGATCTTTCTCCCAGATTAAACCTGCTTGTTGAATTAATAGATAAACATATTTGTGAGGATGCACCTGTAGATACACAGAATGGGGGAATGATTAGATTAGGTATAGATACGGAATTGGATAGATTGAAAGCTACTATCTTTTCGAGTAAAACCTTTCTGTCTGAACTTGAGACGAAAGAGAAAGTACAAACAAAGATCCCTACACTAAAAGTTGGTTTTAATAAGGTCTATGGGTATTTTATAGAAGTATCAAAAAGCTATGCTGATCATGTTCCAAGTAGCTATATTAGAAAACAAACTCTGGTGAATGCTGAAAGATTTGTAACTCTTGAGTTAAAAGAACATGAAGAAAAAGTTTTGTCTGCTGAAGAAACCATTAACAAAAGAGAATACGAGCTATTGCTTGAGGTATTAAATCAAGTAAAGGCTTTTATTAAAGATGTTAAAACATGTGCAGAGGCTGTAGCTTTGCTTGACTGTTTATCCGCTTTTGCCTATCTCAGTGAAAAGTTGCAATTAGTGAAGCCTGTGTTAACAACTACCGGTGAAATTAATATCAAGGCTGGTAGACACTTAGTAGTGGAAGCGCATCTTAAGTCTTTTGCCTTTGTACCAAATGATACACTGCTTAACCACACTTCTCATCAGTTAATCCTGCTGACAGGCCCGAACATGGCAGGTAAGTCAGTCTATCTTAGACAAGTCGCTTTAATTACACTCCTAGCACAAATGGGTTCGTACGTCCCTGCCGATGAAGCTGTTATTAGTCCCATCGATAAACTCTTTGTTAGATCAGGTGCGTCTGACTTTATTACATCAGGATTATCTACTTTTATGGTGGAAATGGTGGAGTCTGCATATATTCTTAACTCGGCTACACCAAATAGTTTAATTATTCTAGATGAAATTGGTAGAGGTACAACTACATACGATGGGGTAAGTATTGCTACCGCTATTGCCGAACACTTAGCATCCAAGACTCCTTATGCAAAGACATTATTTGCCACTCATTATCATGAGCTACAAGGTTTGGAAAAGAACTATAAGTGTGTGAAAAATTATCAGATGCAAGTTGATGAAGAAGACGGCAAGGTTGTCTTTTTACACAAAATTGCACAAGGGGGAGCCTCCCTTAGTTATGGGATAGAAGTAGCTCGACTTGCTGGAGTTCCAAAAAAGATTATTGCCAGAGCATATGAGCTATTAAGTGAACTTGAAGGTGCTTCTTTCGAAGATTGGTTACATGGTAAGAAGCAAGAGACTCAAGTTGCAAGTAAGGCTCCAAAATCCGATGGTCTTGGAGATAGTCTTAGAGCACTCTCAATTGAGGGCATTACTCCGCTTGATGCATTATTAGTTCTTAATGACTTAGTCAGAAAAGCTAAGGATAAGAACTTATGAGTATTATCAAGGCGCTATCACCAGATGTAATATCCATGATTTCCGCAGGAGAAGTAATAGAACGGCCTGCTAATGTTATTAAAGAATTAATTGAAAATAGTTTAGATGGTGGTGCGTCTGCTATTAGAATTGAAATTGAAGATAGTGGGTTTGATAAAATTTCGGTGTTTGATAATGGCGTTGGCATGGATAAAGCTGACTTAGAACTGTGTGTTTTACCGCATACTACAAGCAAGTTAGCAAGAAGTACGGATATGCAAAGTGTTAAAACTTTAGGCTTTAGAGGGGAGGCATTAAGTAGTATCTTTTCAGTAAGTGCGGGTGTGATTTATTCTAAACCAAAAGCTCAAAAGTATGGTTATAGACTAGACGTTTCTTATGGGGAGGTGTTATCAGTAGTTCCTGAATCTATGAAGGACGGAACTGTAGTTATAGTAAACAATTTATTTCACAATATCCCTGCCAGAAAAGAATTTTTGCATAATAAAAGGTATGAGTACACCCAGATTGTCGAAATTGTATCTGTCTTGGCCCTAAGTCGCCCTGATATTGCTTTCTCCTTGGTCAGTAATTCTAAAGAAGTATTGCTATTGCCCCGTGGACAGTCATTTGACCAACGCATTCAAAGTATACTTACTGCTGCCTTTTTTACTAATCTTGTTCCAATCTCATTTACTGGAGATGGGTTTAGCGTTAGTGGGTATATATCAAAACCGCTATGTACTTTTAAAAGCACTAAGAAACAATTTTTATTTATTAATAACCGTGCTGTTTCACCGTCAATGCTATCTGCCAGTATTCGAGACTTTTATGGCAATTTAATAGAATACAGAATGCATCCGGCCTTTTTACTGCACCTTGAATGTCAAAGTAATCGCTTGGATGTTAATGTTCACCCGAAAAAAGAAGCGGTCAGAATCAAGCACTTCGATCAACTTTTACTTAAGTTAAAGGAGTCTGTTATCCAGTCACTTCAAAAACACGATCTGACTTATATTAAAGAGGGTTTTACAAGTCTGTCTACTATGCTAGTTCGAGATGCAGGGGTTGATTACAAAGCAGGAGTAAGTACGAAACAAACCTTATTTGAAGATGCAACTAGACAGTATCTACAACTCCACAACATGTATATAGTTGTGGAAACACAGCAAGGTATACTGCTAATTGATCAGCATGCGGCACATGAGCGTATTGTATATGAAGAGTTGCTCAACAGATTTAACAACCACATCTTGGAACAAGATTGCATTACTACTAGTGAAGTGATTGAACTTTCGCTAACTGACTTACAAACACTTCTTTCACATAAAGCATTTTTTGCAACCATAGGCATCTCTTTTGAAGAGTTTGGATCAAATATGATCAAGCTTGTTTCTATACCGCGTATTTATGAGGGTAGAAATATAAGTGCTATTTTACTTGGGTTTCTGGAAGATATGGCAAGTGAACAGGGTTTAAGTCTGACAACACTTGCAGATGAAAGAACAAAGAAAGCTTTATCGTATCTTGCTTGTCGTTCTGCTATTAAATCAGGGAAGAAACTTTCAGATGCAGAAATTACCAGTCTTATGTCAGTCCTAGAGTTAACTGCGTTTGATTATACATGTCCACATGGCAGACCAGTAAAGCTTGAACTAACATTGCCCGAGATTAATCGTCTCTTTAAACGCACTTAAGTGTTAAGAAGCGTCATTTCTGCTAAAATCACCAAGATGGATGCTGTAACTATAAGGAATACTACATATAATTTGCCTCAATTCTTACCGGATGCCACTAGAGCGGTTGTTAAAAGTATCGACTCACTTGACATACAAACGGCAGGTATCGAAGGCGCTGTTGTTAATACCTATCATCTGATGCATGAACCAGGTGCGTCGGTTATTCAGAAGTGCGGGGGGATTAAAAAGTTCATGAATTTTTCCGGTTTAGTGGTAACTGACTCCGGAGGATGGCAAATATTTTCACTCATTCACAGAAATAAAAACGCAGGGAAAATCACCGATAAAGGTGTTACGTTTTCAGTTGGAACACGCAAAAAAGCACTTTTCACTCCCGAAAAGGCTATCGAAGTCCAATTTGATATAGGGTCTGATATTATTATTTGCCTTGATGACTTTACGCCACCAAAAGGTACTGTTTCTGATATACAAGTGAGTGTAGAAAGAACAACACTGTGGGCAAAAAGATGTAAAGATACGTATTTGGAGTTATGTGAAACTAAGAATTTGGATGCTGCGACCCGACCACATCTCTATGCTGTAGTTCAAGGAGGAGAAAATTTAGATATGCGGAAAAAGAGTGCTGATGAGCTCATCGATATAGGATTTGATGGGTATGGCTTTGGAGGCTATTTGGTGGATGAGAATAGTGATTTGGATTTAGATGTTTCTGACAAGCTTGCACGTCTTATACCTGATGACAGAGTAAAATTTGCATTGGGCACAGGTTCGCCGTATGAAATAGCTATGCTTAGACAATTTGGATGGGATATTTTTGACTGCACTCTTCCTACTAGAGATGCAAGACATATGAGGCTCTATACATTTGTTGACCCCCCACACCGGAAAGCAGATTTATATAATAAGGCTAATTACAGTTACTTGTATATCAAGCGAGAAGTCTTTACACGAGACACGCGTCCTATTTGTGAAGATTGCGATTGCTATACATGTAAACATTACTCTAGAGCCTATTTACATCACTTGTTTAAAATAGAGGATACTCTTGCTTTCAGACTTGCGACAATACACAATTTAAGACATTACTCAAAGGTAATTGAGTTACTTAGGAGTTAGTATGCACCCTGCTTTCACGCAAATATCAGAAGACTATGTACAAGATGCAGACGCAACACTTATTAAACTCCTGCACATTAAGACTAATGCACAAGTCCTCTTATATAAGAATGCTGATAAAAATAAAGCATTTTGTATTGGGTTTAAAACTCTTGTTAGTGATAATACCGGAGTAGCGCATATATTGGAGCACAGTGTACTAAACGGTTCCCAAAAATATCCAGTAAGAGAACCGTTTACCTATTTAGCAAAAAGTTCACTGCAAACGTACCTTAATGCCTCCACTTATCCTGATAAAACCATTTATCCGGTTTCGTCCATCAATCACAAGGAGTTATTAAACATGGCTGGTGTTTATCTTGATAGTGTGTTTTTTCCTAACCTGTCAGTGAATACCTTTATGCAAGAAGGCTGGAGATATGACTTATCTCCGAGCGGGGAAATGGTATATAGCGGTGTAGTGTTCAATGAAATGAAAGGTCATTTTGCCAACAGTGATACCTTTATAGCATCTCAAGTCCAACGAGACTTACTTGTAGGTACCGATTATGCATATGATGCAGGTGGTATACCTAGTTCTATACCCACTCTAACATATGATCAGTTTTTAAACTTTCATAAAAAGTATTATCACCCTTCAAACTCTTATGCGTTTATCTATGGCGATGTTGATTCGCTTTTGTTTCTTGAGTTACTAGATAGTTACTTCAAGCAGTATGAGCAGTGTGATGCTTCGTTTGAGTTTAAAGCTCTTCCAAAGCTTACTGCTCCAAAAACAGTTGAGCACACTTACCAATCAACAGGAGATACTACACATATATGTGTAATGTCTTGGGCCTTTCCACAAGTCCCAGCGCAAGATGTCTTTGGACTTATGATTCTCCATTATCTGCTAATCACATCTGATGCGTCCCCTCTTAAAAAGTATCTCCTTGATAAAGGTCTGGGTACTTCTTTGTTTATGTATGGTTATGAATCTGATGCCTTTTTAAACTTTTTTACTGTTGGACTAAAAGGCATTAAATCACGTGCCAATGTTAAAAAGACCGAACAGGCAATCCGAGACTTTTTTAGTAGTCTTGCACACGAAATAGACAAAAAACTCCTACTTGGTGCTATAAATAGACTGGAGTTCATGCTGAGGAGTGATGCTAGTAGTGAGAATTCAAAAGGCGTAGAGGAGTATGCTTTCTTACTCAAATTCTGGTTATATGGTAGAGATCCGCTTGAGTTGTTGACGTATTCACCTTACTTTGACTTTTTTAAGTCAGCTGCTTTAAAGACTGGTTATTTTGAGGAGTTAGTTCGTAAGTATATTGTTGAGAACACTCAGTGTGTTATTAGTAAGTTTTCTCCTGATGCTAATTTATTTAATACGGACGAGTTGCATGAAAAGACTAAACTTACAGAACTTAAGGAGTCTTTCACACAAGATGAAGTAACTGATATCGTTAGAAAAAATACTGAATTAAAGATGTTACAAGAGACCCCTGATTTACCAGAAGCGTTAGACACGTTACCTATGTTATCACTAGTTGATGTCTCCCAAGAGGTTTTGCCCTATCCCTATGTTGTGGAAAACAATGGGATTATCTATACGCAGATACCTGATAGGAAGATAGTCCATTTGCTCTTAAGCTTTGATATTTCGCATGTGTCCATCAAGGATTTACCTTATGTAGCTTTAGTCGCCAAACTGTTTTTCAAACTAGGAACGAGTACCAAGACGGAAGACCAGTTCACCAGTGAGCTTGAAGAAGTAACGGGGGAGTTAAGTGCTAGAGTACTTTTTACATCAAATCTAATTACGTTGGATAAACAGCGCAAACTAGTTGTAAAAGTAAGCTTGTTAGAATCAAATCTAGCAAGAGCGCTTGCTCTAATAGCAGACGGGTTAGTAAGTGCAAATTTTGCTAATATTTCTAAACTTAAAAAGCTACTTGATGAACTGAAAGTAAACATGGAGAATGATTTAGTTGAGTCTGGCCACAGATTTGCTCTCCGTAAGGCACTGGCATCCGTATCTCTTGAACACTATTTATGGGATCTAACCTCAGGGATAGCTTTTTATAACTTCTTAAAAGCGATCAGTGTTAGTTTTGATAAGCCGGATTTAAACTTACCTGCCAAAGCAAGTGTCATCAAGACTGTGATTAATGCCTCTGCGTTAGAAATTAGTCTGTCTTGTAGTGAATGGTTTAAAGAACAAGCCTTGGTAGAACTTACACATTTTAAAGCTAGCTTACCGGTTCATGATAAACCTCAGGGACTAGCGATAGCTTTACCTGTTCCGTGTAAGACTTTCTATACCATTCCTTCTAAAGTTAACTATGTAGCGCGTTCTTCGCGGTTAGTCACGTCACTTAATACTTTTGGCGGTTTAAATTATTTGCTTCGAGGTATACTACAGTACGAGTATTTGTGGAGCGAAATTCGTGTGAAGGGGGGAGCATACGGTGGGATAGCATATTGTCTAGAGGATGGCTTGATGGGGCTGGTTTCGTATCGAGATCCTAACATTTCCAGAACACTGCAAGTTTATAAACAAGTAGGTGCCTTTTTAAAAAACTTTGTAGCGAGTGACAAGGTGCTTACAGGGTATAAAATAGGAGCTTTATCTGATCTTGAACCCTATATAGATACTGATTCGTTAGGTGCTGAAAATTACCTTAAATACTTAACAGGACTCACACCTAGCGTAAGGCAGTCTATGAAAGATAGCTTACTTGACGCCACACAGGAATCAATCCAGGCAATAGGTGAGCTTATGCATGATGGTTTTGATAGTTTGGGATCTAGTGTTGTCTTAGGCAATTCCGTCTCCATTCAGGACAAGACGTACTTTGATACCATTGACTTGCTTTTCTAATCCTCTACCGATGCCATATTAGTTTTTATTTCTTCGATTTCGTTTTCCAATGCTGTTAATCGGTGTTTAATGTATTTGGCAAGTTCTAATCCTTCTTTCATTAATGGGATGCTCTTTTCCAGATCTAGGTCTTCACTCTCAATTAATGCAGTGATCTGCTCGAGTCTTAAGAACGCGTCATTTAAGTTAATATCCTTTGATTTAGTCATGGTTGCAACTTTCTATATTTGAAATTAATACACCTTTAGCCAGTTGAGTTTTAATACTTTGGCCTATTTTAACATCTTTTACATTCTGCACGATCTTGTCATCAGCTGTGTAGACAATTGCATACCCTTTAGTAAGCAGTCTTTTACAATCTAAAGCTTCAAGAAGTTTAATGCTGGCAGATACATGTGCGTTAGCAAGTTTTACTTTTGCATTAATATTATAAATTGCTTTTGCGATACTTTGATTAGTTGTTAGTATTTTCAACTCTGCAAGATTTTGGATAGTGTCTGTAAGCTTGTCAAACTTAGTTAGTAAGTTTTTATACCTACCGATTCTTTCATATGCATAGGTATGACTAGCATGAGAAAAGCGTGTTAGTTGTGTTGAGTAGATACTAAGCTTTTGATGCATACACATAGCTAATTTATATTCTAGGTGCTTGACCCTATCCATAGCTTGTTCACTACCCAAACAGATAAGTTCAGCTGCATTAGAGGGTGTAGATGCTCGTACGTCTGCTACAAGGTCTGCAAGAGTAACATCACCCTCATGCCCAACTCCACAAATTACAGGATATTTGCTTGAAAAGATGGCTTTGACAATTTCTTCAGTGTTAAAAGAGTATAAATCTTCAAGCGAACCTCCCCCTCTTACTAGTGCAATAGCATCTAAGTCTAAATCACAGGCATTAAAATAACTAAATGCTTGTTGGATTGATGAAATAGCATCTTTGCCCTGAACAGAAACGGGATAGTAATAAAGTTTAATGCCACCTAACCTTTCTTGCAGTACTTTCACAAAGTCTTTATAGGCTTGAGAATCTTTTGCTGTGATTAATCCAATCTTTTGAGGAAATGCTACTAAGTCCCGCTTTCGATTGAGATCAAACAACCCTTCATTCTCAAGCTTTGCTTTAAGTTTTTCAAATGTAACTTTAAGCAGTCCTTCTCCTGCGGGAACAATAAGTCTAGCAAAAAGGCTAAATCGCCCTGATTTCTGATAAAGTCTTGGTTTACCATAGATATTTACAAGCATGCCTTCGGTTAGTTGTTTGCAGATTGGGTTTTGAGCAGAGATGGCAAATACCTCCATACTGCAGTTTTCATCTTTAAGCGTTATAAAGAACCACTTATTTTGAGAGAGTTTTATTGAGCTAATTTCCCCAGTGACAACTACTTCACTAATGCCTTCTAGATAGAGGTTAACGAATTCTAGAAATTCTGATACTGAATAGGTGTATTCCATAGGAGTATTTTCTCATAAGTATATAAAAAGAACAGGTACGCAAAACGGCGGCAATATTTTGGTACTGCCGCCGTTAGTTTAATGACTTAGCTAAAGAAAACTTATTTTCTTTTTGCTGCTTTTTTAACTGTCTTCTTAGCAACTTTCTTAACGGTTTTCTTAGCTGCTGTCTTTTTAGCTTTTTTTACTGGCACGGTTAATCACCTCCTTGATACCTAACTAATTACTTTTAAAAATCATCATCTTCAGCTCTTGATTTGGCTGCTGCCGGAAAAGTATCGTCAAAGATCTCATCTATATCGGGTTTTACGCGATTAGCTTTCTTTGATTTACTAATTTCAGCAACGGCTTGATCATATAGATCCCACATATCTTGTGTGTCATCCTCTTCAGGTTGCCATAATGGATCCTCTAATAATTTCTTTTTTATTTCATCTAGTGTAAGCATAGTTTGATTATTTGGTGATAAATGAAATAGCTTTAATGGAGTTGTAAGTTCCATTTGAAAAAATGAATAAATATTTTGGGCACTTTCTTATTCTGTGGGTCATCTATGTGTAAATTTTCGATTCTTTTTGCTTATTTGTCAATTGTTTTTTATATATTACAGAATAACCTCTTGAAAAAATTTCATGATTAAAGCCTAAATATTTTTTTATTTTTGCATCTCGATCAAAAATATTTTTTGTTTGCATTGCTTCGAGGGTGTGTTGTGGCTTTATGTTCAATACAAATGGTAATGTGTGCGCATAACAAGGATAGTCAGTTCCAAAAAGTAATCTCGACATTAATAGCGGACTTCTTCTTAAAAGCAGAAGGCGAGATCTTCTCTGATAAACTAACATTCCTGAGTTATCAAAGAATAAATTTGGAAATTTTACTGCCAAAGACTCTAAAGTTTTAACAGTTTGCTTCTCTCTTAAGAATGAAAAACCACCTGCATGTGCAACAATTATTTTGCATCCGGTTTCAAGCAGAGCGGTTAAAGTATCTAGCTTATGATACTTTTTTTCTAATTTAAGCCCTGGAAAACTAAATTCTTGGCCTAAATGAATAAGTATTGGCATATTATGTGCTGCACATTTTCTAGCAAAAGCTAGAGCTTTAGTATCAGCTGGATTAAAGAGTTGCAGGCCAGGTAGCCACTTAATTAAAGCACATTCATGCAGCACAGCTTTTTCCAGTTCTTCAAGTGCATCTATTCGCATAGGATTTATTGAAGCAGAGGGTATTAGTTTGTCTGACTGTTTACAAAACTCATAAATATCATCATTAGCTGTATAAAACACACTTGCTTCGTTGATTAGTGTTCCCTTGGAATCATAAATGCCATCTAATGGAAGAATAACAAAGTGATTTATGTATGATTGCTCGGTTAGTTCAAGTAACTTTTTCTCAAATCGGCTGTTTAAAATTTCCACTGTATCAGACCATTCCATGTGAATTAGTTTTGCCCAAAGTTTATAAAAGACAAGATACTTACTGTTTTTAAAGCTTATGTCCCGCATATCTTTGAAGTACGTATTAATACGTGCTAAATGACAGTGAATATCGATAATATTTTCTTGATTGTTCATCGGTAACAATTATAGCAGGTTGTAATAGGATGGCTTAACTCACACTACCTAAGATGTACAACATTGCATACATAAGTAGTGCAATAAATGCAGATGCTGCAAGATAGTATTTTGCAGAAGTTATATAAGCTTTAAGTATCTTTCCAGCTGATGACTCTATCTCTTCAGTAACGTCGATTACTCTTGGAGTTTGATTAAATTCTTCTTGTTCTAGTCTCTGGCTTTGAGCTTTTATCTCAGCTTTTAAATTTGAGATGCCGAGGCTAGGTGTTTGTACTTCCATATTATCAGGTATGCCATTACCGTTTTTATCGGTTAACACATTTTGCATATGATCAGGTACGTCTGTGGTATTACCTTGTTGGTCGTTTAAGGTTATTTTTTCAGCCTTCATATATATAAGTATGTTGCTAAGACGCTTTATTTACAATATTTAATCTAGAACTCTTGCACCTGTCAGATTCCCACTCTCATATCTCTTTATACCGTAAGCTAGTACTTTATGTGTTACAAAAAACCACCACACTGCAATTAGCCAAATAATGGCTATGTTTGAGAAGGTGGGATGTGTTATCGTTTCAATCGGTAGTCCCCCGATGACAATTGAAGGTAGTACAAAAGTAAAGACAAACCTCATCAGAGGAGGATAGAGGCCTGAAGGATACATTGCGGGTCCAAACATGTATTCAAGTAAGTTTTTAGATAGTTCTTGTGAATCGGGGATAAAAAAGCCTACACATGAGCAAAGGAGTGTAAAGTTGATAAGTATAAAAGCGCTTGGAATCGTTAGTAGTAGTAATAGAATAACCTGAGGTATATTTGCGCCAATTCCTACACAAAAAACGCAAAGAAGTATTATGCCATATAACAAGTCACCGAAAGCAGACATGCGTGATCCCAGAGTCAGTATGCGGAGATAGAGATTTCTTGGGGATACAAGCAGCGTATCAAACACACCCTTGTCGATATAAGAAGGCAATACCTCACCGCCTCTAAAGAATGCATAACAGATACCATACGATAATGCGACTAATCCTTGAAGTCCTATAACCTCCCATTTCCCCCAACCATTGATTTCACCAAAAATGTCGGTAAATAATAGCCATAAAAGAACAAAAGCTAGGTTATTAAACATCATGCCGACCATTTGTAATATGAATGCTGTTTTCATAGAGGCATTAGCTTTAATGTTTTTACAAGTAATGGCATGTGCCACAGCTATTTCAGTGTAGAGTGTTTGTAAAAGTGATTTCATTAGCCACCATTAACACTTACTTTGGTAAGCGCCTTGTTTAAGACTACTGATGTGAAGATGGCAAAAAACAACAACCACAACAGTTGAATGGCAAGAAGAAATGCCCACTGTGTGGAAAATTCAGGGTTAAATAGTCTGTTAGCAAGTATTGGAGCTCCAAATGGTAAATAATTGGCAAAATTTCTAAAGGTTTCAGGCATGATAGCAACTGGTACATACGAGCCCCCGAGTATCATCACGCCTTTATCAAATAACCAGAAAAAAGGTTGTGCATCTTCTGTCCAAAATGATCCAAGTGACATTAGAAAGTACATTAACCCAGAGAGAATTGATCCAATGGCAAATAGGAGTACAAATCCGAGCAAATCAAATACACTTAAAGCACGTGGAAACCCACCAGTTAGAAAATACAGCAGGGGTATGACAGCTACTAAGGCAACAAGAAAGACAGGAATGTTTTTACCAAGATTGTAAAAAAACTTGTAAAGAAATATATTGTAAGGTTTATTGATTCTTACTTCTATGTCACCACTTTTAACTTCCATATTAACATCTGAAAATATTGCCCGAAATTGAACATATAGGAGCAGGAAGTAAAGTGAGATGCTCCAGATAGCGGTATTTGCATCAATGTTGTTTATAGGTCCCCCATTTATAGAAAAAGCATATTTGTAAATAAGAGCTACCACCAGCATTCTAAATGGCATGACTAGCATAATGGTTATTAACCTCTTAGGGAAAAACAGAGTTTCAATCAATCCTGTCTTAGCAATGATTAGATATTTAGACATGTTCAGATTCTTTGTAGACCTTTTCTATAATTTCTTCTAACGGTGGATCATAAATTGAGATATCTGCAATATCTCTACCTGCCACTACCTCTTTAAGAACCACATCGATCCCAACACGGTTGGTGTCGACTACAAGAGTTAATTGGTGTTCATTAGAGTTTTCAACGGTAACCCCGTCGATCTTGATAGTATGTCCAAGTAATGTATCGTCATAATCAATATGAACTATCTTATAGGTGAGGTATCTCTTTTTAAGTATGTTGGTCATGCCATCAAAGGCTACTTTACCGGCATTTATAATAATTGTTCGATCACATATGTATTCCACATCTCCTGCATCGTGTGAAGTAAGAAAGATAGTAGTACCTAGTTCTTGGTTGATCCGTCTTAAATTTTCTCTTAGCTTTCTTTTAGCTACTATATCAAGTCCAATTGTAGGTTCATCTAAAAAAACAATTTCAGGCTCATGTAGCAACGCACAAGCAATTTCAGCGCGCATACGTTGTCCTAATGAAAGCTTCCTTACTGGTTGGGTAAGTATTTCAGTTAGATTAAAAAGTTCGATAAGTTGCGCCTGTCTTACTGTAAATAGCTCTGTTGGAATCTCGTATATCTTGGCAAACAATTCCATCGAATCAGTTACCGGTAGGTTAAAAATCAATTGGCTTCGCTGCCCAAAGACAGTGCCTATTTTATAAGCGAGTTGCCTTCTTTCTCTTTGGGGGTTAAGTCCAAGAACACTTAAATCTCCAGAGGTAGGATAAAGTATACCGCTTAACATTTTTATAGTGGTGGACTTGCCCGCGCCGTTTGGCCCTATAAAGGCAACAGTTTCGCCTTTAGCAATCGATAGGCTAATGTTGTCTACAGCTTGGATAGTTTTCCTTTGAGGTGCTACTAAATTTGAAATAAAGCTACGAGTTGGGTCCTTGCTGGTAAATGTAAAGGACTTACAGAGATCTTTTAATATTACTGCTTGAGTCATACTACATTGTATACACGTTAAGATTGACTTAACAACAGAAAATACTACTATTTAGCCATGTTAAACACACTACAAAAACTTCCCTCAAGTACAGGGTTTATAAAAAAAATAATAATACTTGTGCTTCTGTTGGTGTTTGGTCTGCCTTTACTTAAAGGTATAATACCTCTTTACACTATTGAGTACGGTACAGTGGGAGTAGTATCTAGATTTGGTAAGTTAGAGCGGCTCGCGTCTCCTGGTCTTAACTACAAGATTCCCTTCATTGAGAAAGTAAACTTCTTTAGCACTCAGAAAATAATCTATGAAACAAATGAACAACCGGAAACCAGCCCTTTTTATAATCGGGCCAGCGATAATGTAGGCTCGTCTTACGAACAGAAGAACGTGTCTGATTCTGCAGATTTTCCAGTAGATACAACAACTGAAGATGGACAGCAAGTAAGTATAAGATTTACTTTACGCTATAGACTAGATCCGGAGAAAATACTGTGGATTGCGGAAAATATCGGTACACAAGATCAAGTTGCTTCGCGTATTGTCCAAGCACAATCAAGATCCATTACACGCAATATTGCAAGAGAATTTCCTGCCTCTGAACTCTATACTGGAAATGTCTTCAAATACCAATTAAGTGTTCAGAACAAACTACTTGATGGGTTTAAAAGAAACGGCATTATTCTGGATGAGTTTTTAGTTAGGCAAATCAAGTTTAGCCCTGGGTATGTTAATGCGGTTGAACAAAAACAAATTGAGCAAGAAAAAGTAAAAACGGAAGAGTTTAAGGCAAAGCAAGAAGAATTTATTAAACAACAAAAGATAATAAGATCTGAAGGAGAGGCAAAATCACAAGATATCTTGCGTCAGACAATAAGTGCATTGGTGTTGCAGAAAATGGCTATCGAAAAATGGAATGGTGTCCTGCCAACTTACATGGGCGGCAATGGAGAAGTACCCTTCATTGGAGTAACTCCACCAACAGCTCAAAGATAACTTGTTCAGTCATTTCTCAGGATTACATTTATAATGTGAGTATGAGAATCTTATTAGTTGAGGATGAGGTTAAACTGGCACACGCGTTAAAAAGAGGTTTAACGCAGGAGCATTTTATTATCGATGTTGCCGCATCTGGAGACGAAGGCTTAGAGATGGCTCTTCTGGATACCTATGATCTACTCATTCTTGATGTAATGCTTCCTAAACTTAGTGGTTTTGAAATAGCGCGAAGCCTAAGACAAGAGAGACTATCAGTTCCAATTCTAATGCTAACTGCACGTGGCGAACTCGCGGATAAAATACTTGGGTTTGAAGCAGGTGTTGACGACTACTTAACTAAACCTTTCGCATTTGAAGAATTATTAGCTCGGATTCGTGCGCTGTTAAAAAGACCTAAAGAATTAAGTGAGCATGTTTTTACATGTGACGATCTGCAGTTAAATACGCAAACATATGAGGTGAAGAGGGGTGATGTTAAGATTCAGCTATCTCGCAAAGAATTTGCTCTTCTTGAATATATGTTAAGAAATAAAGACCGAGTTTTAACTAAAGACACGTTAGTGGAGCATGTGTGGGATTACGATTCCGATATTTTGCCCAATACGGTTGAGCAGTTTATTAAAGGTTTGCGAGAAAAAATCGACAAACCTTTTCCACAGAGCGCAATGCTAATTCACACAGTTAGGGGGTTTGGTTACAAACTCACAGCCAATGTTTAAACAAGCACGCCTAAATTTAACAGTATGGTATTTACTTATAATTATGGTTCTAAGTTTAGGTTTTAGTTCTCTAGTGTATTCAGGTATTTCCAATGGTATTAATCGAGCATTACTTATTCAGCAAAAAAGACTGGAGAGAGAATACCGCACATATGGCTTTATTGTGCCTAACAATTTTAGCAGACCGCCTCTCATTACTAATGAAACTGTACGAGAGATTAAACTACATACACTGTTAATGCTCTTTCTCGTAAATACTTTAATCATATCGCTTGCGGGGGTCATTGGTTATTTACTAGCGGGGAAAACGCTACATCCAATTGAACAGATGACGTTAAAACAAAAGACATTTATGTCTAATGCTGCTCATGAGATTAAAACACCTTTGACAGTTTTAAAAACAGATTTAGAGGTGACACTCCGTGATAAAACTGCATCAAGTGATGAGTTACGCTCTAGTCTTAGGAGTGCGCTTGAAGAAGTAGATAGTTTGACTTCTATAACAAATAACTTAATGCTTCAAGCAAAGTTTGATGCTCACAGCGGAGCATATGTTACGTTTACACTAGTTGATTTAAGTAAAACTCTTTTGCAAACTGTTGATAGTCTTTCTAAATTAGCAACACAGGAAAAAGTTTCTTGGGCGTTACAACTGGAGGAGGGACTGTTTGTTAAAGGCGATAAGAGTGCCTTAACTAGTTTGTTCACTAATATTGTCGAGAATGCGATAAAGTATAACAAACAAGGCGGCAGTGTTACGCTTAGCCTTACAGCTTTAGGTTCGATGGCAAGAATAGTTGTTCAAGATACAGGGATAGGGATTGCTCAAGAAGAACTTGCTCATATTTTTGAACCATTTTATCGAGTAGATATCTCACACTCTAAGCAAAAGACTAGCGGTGTTGGTTTAGGTCTTGCGATAGCCCGAGAAATAGTTACAGCACATAATGGAAGCATTACAGTTCAAAGCTCACCAGAGGTTGGAACATCCTTTACAGTAACACTGCCTCTTTCAGAGAAAACTCAGAAAGGCACTTTAGAGTAAAACTATGAAACAGTTTATTGTGCGTCATAAAATTGGTTTGGGTCTTATATTGTTAAGTAGTTTATTAATATATGGTGGCGAAAAGCTTCTTGCTGAGTCTGATGACCCTCAAAGTCAATCAAGTGTTGAAGAAACTGTCGTACAAGTCAAAAAGGGGAGGATCACACAAACGATTTCAGCTTCGGGGCAGGTGCAAACTGCAAATTATTTTCCTATCACATCAGGCGTAAATGGTATTGTTGCTCAAGTCTTTGTTAAAGAAGGTGATGAAGTTGTTCAAGGTCAACAGATTATGGAGATCACACTCGATGCAGAGGGAAATAGAAGCTTGACCAGTGCGTATTCAAATTATCTAAAAGCAAAAAACGCGCTGGATACTGCCAGTAATAATTTAAAAACTGCCGAGAATAGCAAGATTCAAGCAGAGGAAACATTTCAAGATGAAAAAGAGTCTAATAGTTATCAATCTTCTGATGAGCGAACAGCTTATAAGTTAGTAGAAAACTCCTACTTACGAGCTAAAACTGAGTATGATTTAAAAAAGACCGAATTAGGGCAGCTCCAAATTGCTGTAAATAGTGCATGGATTGATTATCAATCTCAGTCTCCTATAGTTGTAGCTCCGGCAAGTGGCATAGTGTCCAACATTGTAGCGGTGGAAGGTAGCAGGATTGAAAACTCTGTTTCAGAACGATCTATTCAAACTGTTGCATCTATAAAAAAAACAGGTACTCCGATTGCGTCTCTTAATGTAAGTGAAGTGGATATAAATCGCGTGAAAGTAGGGCAAACAGTAGAGATAGCACTCAATAGTGTGCGTAATAAGAAATTTAAGGCAACTGTTGTGGGGATTGATAAGATTGGTAGTCAGACAAGTGGTGTTGCTAACTATCCTGTTACTGTCAAGTTTGACACAGATGCCGATGAAGCTCTACCAAATATGGGTGTTGAAGCAGATATAAGTATAGCTTCCAAAGATAAGGTACTTTATATACCAACCTCAGCTCTTATTGTTCAAGGAAATACCTTCTATGTAATTAGTGAGCAAGGCAAAAAAGAAGTAAAGCTTGGCATTGCTGATGAAGAAAATACTGAAATTATTTCAGGCTTAAGCGAAGGTGATAGAGTTACGCTTCAGTCTTTACCGACATCCGGGTTTACTTCTCCAGAGTCAGCTACCCGTGGAGGATTCAATTCTTTTAGCATTTTTAGGCGTTAATGATTGAACTTAAGAATATTTGCAAGCTTTATGATATTGATGGGACCAAGACGGAGGCTCTTTCAGATGTAAGTTTTAGTGTTGATACGGGAGAGTTTGTTGCCATTATTGGACCGTCAGGTTCAGGCAAGTCGACATTAATGCACATCATGGGTGCCTTAGACT
Organism: uncultured Candidatus Saccharibacteria bacterium; assembly: GCA_964563965.1. Taxonomy (GTDB): domain Bacteria; phylum Patescibacteriota; class WWE3; order UBA101185; family UBA10185; genus CAZCAQ01. The sequence goes on along the minus strand of CAZLZI010000004.1, from coordinate 8,067 downwards.
TACCAAGCTCTGGAACTTATTCATTGAATAATCAACGAGTTGATGAGCTCGATGATGACAGCCTTGCAGAGATCAGAAATAAAGAAATAGGGTTCATTTTTCAATCCTATAACCTACTGCCAAGGATGTCTGCACTAAGAAATGTCCTAATACCCATGATGTATGCGGATGTTCCAAAAGACACAAGACTAATACGTGCAAAAAATGCACTTGGAGTGGTAGGGCTTGCGAACAAACTTCACAATCTGCCTAACCAGCTTTCAGGAGGCCAAAAACAACGCGTGGCCATTGCACGAGCTCTTAGTATGCAGCCCAGTATTTTGTTAGCTGACGAACCAACTGGAAATTTGCCCACTAAACAAAGTAATGAAATTATTGATCTTTTTGAAGAGTTAAATAACAAAGGAAATACTATTCTAATAATTACGCATAATGATGACATTGCCAAAAGAGCAAAACGAATAATTACCCTTGTTGATGGGAAGATAGTTAAAGATGTAAGGAGTACTAGGTGAGATTACTAGAGCTGTTTGAAGAAAGTGTGTTAGTTCTCAAAACGAATAAACTACGTACGTTCTTATCAATCCTTGGTATTGTAATTGGCATTGCATCAGTTATTACCCTTATGACACTTGGTGCAGCTAGTCAGGCTTCAGTTACAGCTCGAATCCAGTCGTTGGGTTCAAATCTTGTAATTATTCGACCAGGCGCGGCCCAACAAGGTTTCTTGCGTGGCGGGGGAGGTAATGTAACATCACTTACTTATTTGGATAGTAAAAAGCTTCAGGCATCTTCAAGAGTTACCACTATCAGAAGCGTTGGTTCAGAGTATAGCGCAAGAGCACAAGTTTCTTATGGTCGGAATAATACTAATACACAAGTCGCAGGTGTTGCAGGAGATTATTTTGCGATTAGGAATATTGAACTTGCACAAGGGACGCTACTTTCTGAATCTGATAGTTTACTCTATTCAAAGCTTGCCATACTTGGTTCACAAACTGCCAGTGAGTTGTTTGAAGAAGCGAGTCCAATTGGGGAACAGATTAGAATCAATGGCACCTCTTTTAAAGTAATAGGGGTTACTAAGGCAAAGGGGGGTGGTGGTCCGTTTAGTTCTGATGATATCGTATATGTTCCATTATTCACTGCGCAAAAAGTACTGTTTGGGGTTTCTCACCTAAGCACGATGTATGTAAGTGCTAAAAGTGAAGAGGTCACCGAGGCCGCGGCAAATCAAGTTGGCTTTTTTCTCCTTGAGCTTCATAAAAAACAAACTGTTGCTGATGCAGATTTTTCCATATCTTCACAATCAGATATTTTAGAAACAGCGAGTGATGTAACAAGTACTTTTACAACTCTGTTAACAGGAATTGCAGCTATATCTTTAGTAGTGGGTGGTATTGGTATTATGAATATCATGCTAGTTACTGTAACTGAGAGAACAACTGAAATCGGGTTAAGAAAAGCTCTAGGTGCAAAAAGGAAAATGATAGTTGCTCAGTTTTTAGTGGAGGCGGTAATCCTTACCATTGTGGGCGGATTCGTTGGAGTTCTGGTTGGTATTGCCGCCTCCAAGCTTTTGACTCAGTTATTAGCTCTACCTACAACCATTGCTTCTGAACCGATCATTATTGCAGTCATAGTTTCAAGTGTAATTGGTGTGGTATTTGGTTGGTATCCTGCACAAAAAGCCTCAAAACTTACGCCCATTGAGGCGCTTAGACATGAGTAATTCAGTTAAAGTTCAGCAAAATTTAGCAAACTATCTATATGACAAATAAAAATATAATAACCTTTATTGCCGTTGTAGCATTTAGTGTGTTACTTGGTTTTTATGCTGGAAGACTCTTTGAAAGAAGAAATTTTAGACAGCGAATGTTTCGCATAAGACAAAACGGCATTCCTACTTTAAATAATGGTGGTCAAAATCTACGAAGAAACTTCGATCCTGCCCAGCGTCCTAATAGGTAATACTCTTTTCTTGTCTGGTACAATAAGCATGCCATGCTTGAGTTATCGACAGATCAAAAGACTTTAATTAAGTATTTAAGACGTTGGTTTGATGAGAAAGCGTCACCCTATGTAACAGTTGGTGGGTATGCCGGGACAGGGAAAACAACTAGTATAGCTGTCTTTAGAGCGCTGTTACATGAGAAGACTCCAAAGCTTAAGATCGCATTCTGCTCCTATACAGGTAAAGCCACGCAAGTATTAAGAACTAAACTACTTGCTCAAAAACAAATATATAAAAGTGATTTTATAGGGACAATCCATTCTTTATTTTATTCCACCATCGAAGATGATAGAGGGGTAGTACTGGGGTTTAAACTTAAAGACGTTGAGGATATTAAGTATGATCTGATAATCGTGGATGAGGCTTCTATGATAGATGCAGTAATATGGCAAGACTTACTATCATTTGGTATTCCCATTATAGCGGTAGGTGATCATGGACAACTTCCTCCAATAACTGGGAACTTTAATTTGATGAAAGATCCGCAAGTTAAACTTTCTAAGATACACAGACAAGCGCAAGAAAATCCAATCATCAAACTATCTATCATGGCTAGAGAAAAAGGTGAGATCCCTGAATGTGACTTTGGGAAAGTAAAGAAAGTAAAGATGTCAGAATCCGGGTATTTAATAGATGAAGTCTTTTATTCGTTTAATCCTGAGACTTTAATCTTATGTGGTTACAACAGTACGCGCAATAAAATTAACACCGCTATACGAGGTTTTCTGGGTTTTGAGGAACCAACACCAACAGTGGGTGATAGAATTATCTGTTTACGCAATAATCACAAGAAAAGTATTTTTAATGGAATGCAGGGAGTAATAGAGGAAATTGACGATGTCGATCTCAAGAGTTATAGAGTAAAGCTTTCAATGGATTCACTAGATGGGTTAATATATGAAGGTATGATTTCAAAAGAACAATTTAACAGTGCTAAAACTTTAAATAATATTAATGGCGCGGTTCAGACCCAAGGGCTTGATCTCTTTGATTTCGGCTATGCCTTAACAACACATAAAGCACAGGGTAGCCAAGCAAAGCGAGTCGTATTATTTGAGGAAAGATTTAAACAAATGGATGATGATATGTGGAAAAGATGGTTATACACAGCTGTTACACGAGCTGAGGAGGAGTTGTTAATCTTCGGTTAAGATGGCAGACTTTAGAGTTTCACACTTAAAACACATATATAATTTGGCGCGACTATGGGAGTATTATGGTTTTAGTGTGTTAATAACTACGCTTGGGCTGTTACTCGCTCAAGTAACAGATAGTTCTCTAATCTTTCGTGTTATTTGCGCGAACTTTCTAGCTTGTATGTTTATTTTTGTGATTAATGATATTGAAGATAGAGAGTATGATGCTCTGGATGAGGTAAAGAGGTTGCGTAATCCGTTAGCAGGCGGGGTTATGCAGGTAAGACATGCAAACATATTTTGTTGGTTATTATTTACTATTTCACTACTTTTATATCTTTCTCTAACTACTGCTACCTTCTTCTATGGCCTTTCGTTATTACTATTAGGGTTTTTTTATTCATGGAAGAAAGTACAGCTTAAAAGCAAACCATTTTTGGACTTAGTTAGTCATGGTTTATACTTCGGCCCTCTCTTGTTACTTGCAGGTTTTAGCACCTCACCTACTGTAGTCACTTACCATATAGTGTTCATGTGTATAGCTGTGTTTTTACTTTCTATTATTGGGGATATAAATAATGAAATCCGAGATCATGAAGTTGATAGATTAAGCGGGATTAGAAATACTGCAACGGTATTTGATCTTGCAAAGTATAAGAAAGTGTTTTCACTTATCACCTTGATCTTAATTGCATATATCTTTTTCTATGTAATAACAACCCTCCCGATGTTTTTTACTGTCCTTATTGGTTGTTACTCGGTAATTCATTCGTTATATCTTTTATATTTAGTAAAGTGCAAAAGAATTCAGGTTTATGAATATAACAAAAGAAATGTTCTGTATATTGGATATGCCCTAGTCATTCTATTATACTTACTAACTCTTTAATTTTAGTCGGTAATTTATCTTTGCAATTAATTCCCTATGCACTTTCGTTAAAGAAACTTGTTTACATCTTTTTGAATGTTTATCATAATATAGATGTGGATCAATCCTTAATTAAAGAACGAGTGCTGGCTTTTTTTAAAAGTTATCCCATAATGACAATTGCGGTAGCAAAAGATAATTTACCCTCCTCTTCAGTAGTTACCTTCCATGTAGAAGACGATCTTACCTGTTATTTTGTTACTCAAAAGAAAAGTTTTAAAGCAAATATTTTACTTGCTAATGATAAATTAAGTTTTTCTGTATGGAAATTAAATGAGATGCTGGTTCAAGCAGATGCTAAAACCCGTCTTATACCGCATGAGGAAACTTCAACCTATTTGGCTAAGATTGCAAAATCACTTGATGTACTCAAAGACTTTTGGCCACCACTAGCTCAAATTGCAGATGATGAATATGTGGTCTTTGCAGTTAAACCCTATTGGATGAGGGTATTAGACTTAAAGGTTAGAACTATTAAAGTGCAACATTTGCCATTTACAGATGTTGATTTAACTCAATGAAAAAGATTCTTATAGTTGAAGATGATACCTACCTTGCTCAGTTGTATAAAATAAAACTTGAAGCATTGGGGTACGAAGTAAGCTTAATGGAAACAGGGGAGGGTGTTGTTGATTTTGTAAGCTCAAACACTATTGATGCGGTAATTCTAGATATAATCCTACCTAAAAAGGACGGAGTGACTGCACATACCGAATTAAAAGCCAACGAGCGGACAAAGCATATTCCTGTTTTTATTCTTTCTGTTATTGAAGAAGGCAATGTTAAATCCCGCCTTATCCAGGATGGTGTAAGTGACTTAAAATCTAAACAAGAGGCAACATTTGATGAAGTTGTTACTTCTCTTGTTAAGTTACTAACTTAGTAGTTAGTTAAATACTTTATGAAAGTAAAAGAGTTTATAAAAAAACACTCATTCGTCTTACTCTTTGTGTTTTTGATCTCGGGACTTGTATTCACTTTTCCAAGTGGCATCTTTATATGTGACAAAGAACTAGGTGCAAATTATTGTAAAGAGGTTTTTTATCCATTGCTTTTTGTGTTTCCATGGTTTTGGCCGATTGGTTTTCTCACTACACTAACCATAGGCTCCCCAGTACTTACTATATTTCAATATATTAGCACTGTGTTTAGTTTAGGGTGGGAGCTACCACTTACTCCTCAACCACTAAATGAAAGAAACGCCTATTTACCCTTAGTTGGATGGGTAATTCTATTAGTACTTTTTTATGGGTATAGCAAACTTCTCTATTTCCTATTTACCTGGTCAGCTAAATACATTAGGAAAATTGGTAGAGTACTTAGTAAGAACAGGTAAGGGTACTTAGTACTTGGGTATATCCTTAAGTTCAAGGGTGCCTGTGTGCGATTAGTATAGAAGGGGTTTGCCCCAAGTAGCCAATATCAAGTTGCTTTACAGTTGTTACCCCAAATTCTTTTTTGATGAGTTTACTTAACAAGTCTGGTTTATGACAAATAATACATAAGGTAGATGTAGGTTTTAAGATACGGCTGTATTCCTTAATAGTTTTTGTATATAGATCAGTTACATGATTTATTGCATGTTGTTTATCCCATGGAAGATTTGATATACCGCAGTCAAAGTAACCGAGATTCCACTTAGTTTTTGTAGCGTCTTGTAACTTTATGTTTTCAGATACAGTGTGTTTTACTAACTTCAGGCGTTGTTTTGTTAATGTGACTGCTTTTGGATTAATATCTCCTCCATATACTTGGAAGCCATGCAGCTGTGCTTCACATAGTATTGTCCCACTGCCACAAAAATTATCTACAAGTCTTGCATCTTTAGGTAGGTCATATGTCGCAAGTTGGACCATAGCAGAGGCAATTGTAGGCTTTAAAGCTCCTAGATAGTTTCCTACTTCATACTCGCGTTTGTTTAATGGTTCTTGTGTAAGTCTAATTGATAAAAAACCAATTTCACGATTAAGAAAGATTCTAAAGTCTAAATTAGTTCTATTATCAGCGGTAAGTATTAATCCTGAATTGCCTAGTGCTTCTGTAATGAGATGAGCATATTCTTCTTTGTCGATCTCAACCGATACTACAGAGGTAGTTACTGAAAAAGTAGTGTCAATGTCTCTGAAGCTTGTAAGACTTTTTACTACTTGAGATACCAGACTTAGATCCAATTTCTTAGCAGGCTCAAGTGTGCAAATATAAATACCTATATCGTCAACAGTTCTAAGTTTAGTAAGTGGTTCAATACTGCCCTCGTAGTCAAAGAGAATTATCTTATCACTCCTATGAGCGATCTCAATTGTTCCGATTTGCTCACGAAGTTCTTGTTCAACTATGCCTTCTAAACCTTTGATTGTAAATGCAACAAACCTCATTGGGCTATTATACTGGACAGGTCAAGCTATGGGGCAAATATTGCCCATTACTAATCTATCTCATTATCATAGTACGTATACACTTGGTTATTAATATTGAAAATTATTTTATACATAGTATATTGAAACTAATATTATGCCGTACGAACAAATAACTCCAACCAAATTAGATTCAGTGTATCTAATTGAACCTAAGATATTTGGTGATAGTCGAGGTTGGTATTGCCCCCAACTCGAGTTATCAGAATTGGAAAGTGGTTTAGGAACCGTCCTACAGATTACCCAGGAAGCAGAGTCGTTTAATGATAAAAAAGGTGTACTAAGGGGTCTTCACTATCAAAAACCAAATACTCAAGGTAAGTTAGTTAGAGTGATTTCCGGTAAAGTTTTGGATGTAGCTGTGGATCTTCGTAAAAACTCATCTACTTTTGGTCAGGCTGTTTCCTATGAATTATCTTCAGAGAATCGTTATCAGTTATGGGTACCTGTAGGATTTGCACATGGGTACATAACTCTTGAGGATAATACCCGCTTTAGTTATATAGTTACCGAAGGTGTATATGACAAGCAAGCAGAGAAAGGTGTAAATCCTCTGGATCCTGGGCTTGGTATTAATTGGATAGTACCTAGATCTGATATGAATATCTTACCTAGGGATTTGTCCTTACCTAATTTGGAGGATATCCCTCAAGAAGATCTATTTTAGTTTATGAAACATATAATCGGGACAGGTCTATCAGGACTAGTAGGATCTAGGGTAGTCGAGTTATTGGGAAAGCCTAGCTTTTCTGACGCATCTTTAGCTACTGGTATAGACATCCTTAACTATATTCAGCTTGAAAACTTCTTTCAGCGACATCCTGATACAGACACAGTTCTACATATGGCAGCATTTACAGATACTAATGTGGCTTGGGACGAAAAAAACAACAAAAACGGTCTTTGCTGGAGACTCAATGCAGAAGGTACTTGTAATATAGTTAACTTATGCCAAAAGTATTCCAAATATTTAATTTTTATATCAACAGATTATGTGTTTGATGGTTCAAAAAAAGAACCGTATATTGAAACAGACATACCAAAACCTCTTGATTGGTATGGAAAAACCAAACTTGAGGCGGAAAAACTTATTGGAGACTCAGGACTGACTGCGTCAATCGCTAGAATTTCATATCCCTTTCGCGCTAGTTTTCCTCAAAAGATAGATCTAACACGCAAGATCTTATGGAAATTGCAAAAAGGTGAGACAGTTAATCTATTTAGTGATCAAACAACGACCCCCACGTTTATAGATGATATTGCTTTTGGATTAGAAAGACTAATTGAAAAAAAACCCTCAGGTATTTTTCACCTTGTAGCATCTTCTTACCAAACCGTTTATGAAATGGGCTTATGTATCGCACAGGTATTTAACTTGGATAGTAGTTTAGTTAAACCTACATCTTTAAGAAAATACTTAAAAACTCCAGGTATTCGTCCGTTTGCAATTAACGGTATGATATCTAATGTCCAGACAAAAAAGACACTAGGTATTGAGATGAAAGACTATACAGCTGGTTTAGTAGAGCTGAAAAAGCAAATGAGCTTGTAGTGGCTTACCTAATCTAGATTTGG
>CAZLZI010000003.1:0-34923 GCA_964563965.1 uncultured Candidatus Saccharibacteria bacterium | reverse complement strand
TACTTAGAAAAAAATTCCTACATTTACTTGAGTAACTGTAAACACTAATAAGTGCTACAGATACGATCGCAAGTCCTAATACTAAGAAAATGATTAGCGATGCAAATCCTTTGTTATTTTTCATATTTTGTCCTCAATTATTGACTTCATAAATACGAACACTAGATAACACCAAAGGAGAAGAGGGGATGGCTGTGTAACTAGTTTTTAAATACAAAACTTAGTGACAGTACACTGCAAAAAGTAAAGTACTCCTATACAAGAGTGTAAAAAAATATATAATGGTGCAATGTCAAACGATCAAATACAAACAACTAGTCAAGAAGAATTAAATAAAGAAGTAATGGCTGACGAAACTGTTGAAGAAACAGTTGATGTGCCAGAAGAAGAGATAACACTCCCAAGAATCAATAAGAAAGTAGTCTTTGCAATTCTACTTGCACTACTCTTAGGTCTTTCCGCATACTTTTTAAGAAATCTTGTTGTTGCTGCAACTATAAACGGTAAACCTATCTTTAGGTATCAGGTAATACAACGTCTTGAAGAACAAAGTGGCAAACAAATGATGGAGGCTTTAATTAACGAGTCCTTGTTAATGCAAGAAGCTCAGAAAAAGAATATTACTGTAACACAAGCTGATGTAAATGCAGAACTTAAAAAGATTGAGGAAACACTCTCAAAGCAGGGGATAAAGCTTGAAACAGCACTAACTTCACAAAACATGACCCGTGCTGGACTAGAAAGAAATGTTAAGTTGCAATTATTTGCAAAGAAGCTTGTAGAGAAAGATATTAAAATTACTCAAAAGCAAATAGATGATTATATCAAGCAAAATAAAGAATCCTTCCCTGCTACAATGAAACCTGCAGAAGTAACAGCGCAAGTTAAACAATTTTTAATCGAACAAGAAACAGGTAAAAAAATACAAGAAGTGCTAGCAGGAGTGAGAAAAGACGCAAAGATAATGGAATTTGTTAAGTATTAATTCATTCGCTTATTAGAAAAGAAAAGACCTCCTGGACAAGAGGTCTTTTTTTATTGAATAATTCCGCTTATGCCTGAGGTGGGGCAGATGTATCAACAGGCTGCACTGGTACTTCAGGTGCTTGGGCTTCTGTTTTCTCACCAAGACCTAGCATCTGCATTAATTTATCAAGTAGACTCATTTGATCTCCTTTAAACCAGCTACTAGAAATATGGTAGCACATGTCATTTCAAAGTGTTAGCATTTAGTCAATGCTTAAACGCCTGCATCCTGAATATTTCAAAAACTTAGTATTTGGCATAGAAGATAGTGTTGTATCCACAGTTGGCGTTTTATTTGGTCTTGCAACAGCTGCCATGGATCGAGGCACCATATTTACTACCGGACTTATCGTCATATCAGTGGAAGCTATCTCAATGGGCATTGGGTCATATTTATCGGAAGAATCAACGCAAGAAATAGATGGCCAAACGCATAAAGATAAACCAGCTATTGAAGGTATTATTATGTTTTGCTCATATTATTTTGCAGGGTTTATACCCCTCCTACCATATGTCTTCTTTGACATTAGATCAGCAAAGTTTCTTTCTGTTACAGTAGCGCTAGTTACACTCTTTTTAGTCGGCTTCATACCTCGGAAAAAAGCCAAATCAGGCATCAAAATGGCTGTATTAGCAGGATTTGCTATTTTTATAGGCTTTGCTGTCGGTAAGTTTTTAAAGCTATAAAAGATTTCATTTTGAGCAAAAAACTGCTACGCTTATAGAGATGGATACGCTGCCCGAAACTTCCAAAAAACAAGCCTTAGTAAAGCTATTTCCTGTAATTCTTCCAGTTGCTTGGCTGCTAACATCATCTTTGTTTATAATTATCATAAGCGTTTTCCTTGTAATAACTTTACATACATCCAACAGCTCCGCTTATAAATACGCTATTTTCTCCTCCAGTCCCAAAGTATTGGGAGCATCTAGCATTAGAGTAACGGGGGACGATGCACGAGCGGAAAGAATAGACAGTATTTTTAGTAAATATAACTGCCCGATTAAAGGGCATGGCAAAACTTTTGTTAAAGAAGCCGATAAGAACAGCATTCCGTACTGGCTTGTTGCAGCTGTTGCTTTTCAAGAATCTAGTTGTGGAAAAAATACTCCTATTGTAAATGGTGATGATACATACAATTTATATGGCTGGGGAGTCTGGGGACCACATGTCTATAAATTCGATTCGATGGAAGAGGGGATTGCTGTTGTTTCAAAATATATGAATACGAAATTCATTTCTAAAGGGGTAAGCGAACCTTGTGATATAATGAAAGTCTATACACCACCATCAAATGGTTCGTGGTGTAAGGGAGTTAAGTTTTTTAGAGATGAAATACTAGAATTCGAAACACCTTAAAGGTAAGTTTTTTTCTTTCTACCTGCTAAGTCTATCTCAATTGTACATTTGCGCTACTACGCACTATAGGGTATAATTACCGAGAACTTAAATTTTCCCTGATTACAAATTAATATGAAAACTAAAGCACTTTATATAGCTATTACAGTACTTCTGACTCTTAGTTCAGCGCCTAGTGCGCATGCGGCAGAGGCTACTCTTAGCGAAAACCAGTCACCTTTTTATCATATCAAAGCGCAAAAAGTTAACCGGGTTGAGTCTCTTAGATCTTTCTTTAAGTCTTTTGATGGGCCTTTAGAGCATTATGCAGAAACTTTTGTACAAGTTGCTGATAAATATGGCCTTGATTATAGACTGCTTCCCTCAATTGCTTGTCTTGAGTCTAGCTGTGGCAAGTTTTATATACCTGATTCAAATAATCCATTCGGTTGGGGTATATACGGTAATAAAGTAACCAAGTTCAAGACCATGGAGGACTGTATTGATACAGTAGGCAAGGGTTTAGCAGAAAATTATATTAACAGAGGATATGATACCGTAGAAAAGATAGCGCCCATTTACAATCCGCCAAACCCAATAAAATGGGCCGGAAACGTAAACTATTTCTATAACAAGATAAACTAATTACGCATTTTTTGCTAAAATACGAACTACTTATGGGCAAGTGGCGGAATAGGCATACGCGCACGGTTTAGGACCGTGTCCCGCAAGGGGTGAGGGTTCGATTCCCTCCTTGCCCACCATTAAGTTAGACCTCATAAGCAGACACATAACATTACCAATGAAATTACAGAATCGTCAGAGTAAATTCCTTTAGTATACAGATTAACTCATTGACTCTTTGTTCATTTTTACTCTACCATTTAGAGAGTAAATAATTGAAAAGTGAAATTATAAATGAACAATGTAAATAGAAATCTTAAAATTTCGATAGCATGCGCAAGCTTAATGCTAGTAGTGGGAGCTGCTGTTCAACTGTTTTCAGTACAAACTCAACGACAGCAAACAGCCCTTATGGAGTCTCTTGAACAAGGCTCACAGTATGTAATTACTAACACCTCGAATGCACAAGCATGTGCTTCTGTATCCTCGGGGCAAGTACTCTGGGAATGCAAAGGCCCCACCTGCTCAAGACAAGAGACCATGGAATGCCTAAATGCAACTGAAACGCTTTCAGCATTTGCAGAGGATGCCACACAAGCTAGTTCCACACCTAATGAGGGTGATGTAGCTGGTGTCAACGATGTAGTGAATGATCAGCTATGTACCAGACCAGGAGTAGGCTACACAGGACAGAGTGGCTGCTGGAGTAAAAGAAAACTAAGTGTTGTTGGCTCACCAAGATTGTACTTCATGTTGGACTCAGCAGGAACTGCAATCGATGCAGGTCAATTTAATAGAGGCGCACATAATGATTTAAGTGTTACCTCTAGACAATACGATGTAAGTAAAAATGAAAGTGTCAAATGGGCTATTGCACTAAAAAACAACAGCTCTTCTTCAGTTAGCGATACCTATATGTTTTCAATTGGCAAAGTAACAGAAGCACCAAAAGGTGTGGCTGCTACAAGTAAAACTCCTTTATGTGAGGCGCAATTGAATGAACTTAATAAAACATCGAATTTAGTACAGGTTCCTAGAACAATATTTTCTGGTAAACCATACACACTTGCTGCAGGGCAACAAAAATTAATACATGGAGAATGGAAACCAACAAAAGCAGACTGCGGTTTATACCAACTCGATCTAGGGGCATCTGATTTTCAAGGCTCAACTGGCAAAACTCAATGTGCAAATCCAACCGCAGATTCTGTAGTTGCAGCAGCATTTATTAGAGTAGTCGGATGCGATACAACACCTCTTAGCTGTTCAAACGCAGTATTCAAGAACGAAAACGGTACAGCAACGATCTCGTCTGCAAAACCAGGAGAAGTAGTATCTATTAATATCTCGTTATCTAGATCGCCAAAAGAAATTGGAGCAACAGCCCCAGTTTACGTAACACCACAATTCGGACCTAATCTTAGCTATATGACCTACATTTACCCTGTTGACCCAACTCAGCGATGTACCAAGACTGGGGATGCCGTTCAATGCACATTTGATGCCAATTCAGCATACAGAGACATAACGCTTGTTGCAAAAGTCAGTCCTACAGTAGCTGCAGGAACTTCAATTACACTACCTATTAAAGTAATGTATCAAGGTGTAGATGTAACCAATGGTGCTACTGCAACAAAAGGCAATTGTTCACCGTCCCTTACTGTTACAACTACCCAAGGCCCAACGATCTCTTGTACCAAGACCTTTGCCAACCCAGTGCTACAAACTGATGGTACCTATAGAGTACCTGCAACAGTGAAAATAACAGCAACAGGTGGAGTACCTGCCAATCTTAATGTGAAAGATTTCGCAATTATGCGATTAAGCGACACACCAACAACAACATACAGTGGAACCATCAAATCTATACTGCCACAAGTTGCTAGCTTCTCCTGTACCGATTGGGGTCGATCTTACCCAACTGGGACTAATAATCAGATCCAGTTTGGTTGCCAAGTGAGTCCTCAAGCTTTTGTAGGCAATGTAGCAACATATAACTATGGTTTTACTGCTACAAAAGGCACGATCAATAAAGAAACTTTATCAAATACCATCCAAGTGTTTTCAGGAACTACTAAACTTGCTGAGTGTAATGCAGTTGTCACGGTACCTGCAAAAACTGTTCCAACAACTTGTAACTATATTTATTCTGCTTGGGTCGAACAATATCGTGCTGATCATGCTAAACCCACAGACAGGAACTCTCCTAAAGCACTAACTACAATTACTGTACCTCAAGGTGCAAACGGACAAAAAGTTAAGGTAATATATGAATATATGCCAGTAAGAGATAATCTTGGGACTAATGCAACAGGCATAGCTGAATTTCAAGCGGAAGCAAACCCCGCAAGGTGTGCTCCCCAAGCTAATGAAGAAACTCTTATGTACCTATCAACTGAAAACACTGTTAGTAAGCAAATAACAGCAGTACATAGATTTGCTGATAATAAAAAGACAGACGGTGTAACGGAGAATAAGAAATTTGAATTTGCACTTAATCCAGGCGTATACTCACTTAACGCAAGATGGGCGGGGGACGGCACTATATACTGTACTCGAGACGCAGCCATAAACCCTGCGGCTTGCAAAACTAACGGACAAAACATATTAGGAGAATTTATCAAAGATCTGAACTATAAATATAAAGCTGATTTGACAAACCCAGCGTCACCAATGATTACGTATAACACAGCAATCAAAGAAGCACCGAAATATGGTCCTTTGTGCAAGTGGAGTGGTTCTTACAAAGTAAGAGCCGGCTGGTGCTTAGTTGAACCAATGCAAACTATTCAACCAATCGGTGAGGTCCATTCTATTGAAGTGACACTATCAAATAGCGCAATGTTTGTCGGATCCGCAGTAGAAATACTTGTAAATGGTGTCAAGCAAACAGTTGAGGGCTCAACCACAGTTATGGTTCCAGCTAAAGGCACTAAAGTTGCTAAGTTTAATTATCTCAACAAATACCCACAAAAGACTTTGGTGTTAATCAAGTCACTAGGTGGGACTAGCAAAGTAAAGAAGCTTAATGTAACCAGAAATGGGGCATCCATATACACGAGTATTGCGGAAAAAGATGTGACCGCAACCGGAGTTACCTACGAATACGCTACAAGTAATTAATACTTATTAGCAACAGGCAATGCCCGAGTGGTCTTTGGATCATTCGGGCATTGTAAGCTAGTAATCTTATGTTACAATCTTTAAGTTATGAAAGTCGAAGTTCAAAAACAACCCAAAAATGTCATAAGCCTTGAAATCACCGTTCCTAATGTAGATTTAAAAGCCATCTATGAAAATATACTTGCCGAGCTAGTGAGTACATCGACCGTTACAGGCTTTAGACAAGGGAAAGCGCCTAAAGAAAAGGTACTAGAGTCCCTAGATACTGGAAAACTTCATGGCGAAGTTGTTAACAAAGCACTACAGACTTTCTACCCGCAGGCTTTAAAAGAACACCATATACTACCTGCAGGTAACCCAAGAGTTGAAATCAAACAGTTTGATTTAGACAAAGACTTTATATTTATTGCAAGTGTTCCTCAAAAGCCAGAAATTGAAATAGGGGATTATGAAACGCTCCTTAAGAAAACCTTGCAAGAAAGAAAAGCTAAAGCAAGCGAAGAAAAAGCAGAAAAGCTTAAAAAAGGTGAAAATATTAGTGATGTGCATGATCACTTACACCCATCCGATGTAGTCCAAGCACTGCTTGAAGTCTCAAAACTTGAAGTAGCGGATATCATGATTGAAGAAGAAACAAATAGAATGCTAGCAAGGCTTCTAGAACAAGCAGAACAAGTAGGACTATCATTAGATCAATACTTGCAAGCACAAGGCAAAACTGCAGAGCAATTAAGAGCAGATTATGACAAGATTTCTGAACAAACAATCAAAGCAGAGTTTATACTAGCAGAGCTTGTTAAGAAAGCTTCCATTGATGTATCTGATGAAGAAGTAAAACAAGCACTTGCAGCAAGTGGAGCACCAGATGTTGAAGAGCAGATGAAAGATAAAATGAAAGTCTGGTATGTCAAAGCAATACTTGAAAAAAATAAGTTAATTACACAAATTATGGAGCAAGCCGAAGGAACAGATGCTCACAAGAAAGAAGAAAAACATGACTAATATGCAAAGCAACTTAATCCCATTTGTTATAAAAAGAGATCCAAGTGGCATGGAAAGATCTTACGACATCTATTCAAGACTCCTTGAAGACTTTGTAGTCTTTGTTACTGGGCCAATAGAATCAGGTCTTGCTAATACTTTTATTGCGCAGATGCTTTTTCTCGAAAGCCAAGATCCTACTAGGGACATCAATGTTTACATCAACTCTGGAGGCGGAGATGTATATGCCGGCAGGGCCATTTTCGATACAATCAAACATGTTAAAAACCAAGTTTCAACAATAAATGTAGGGTTGGCAGCATCCGCAGCAGCACTTATTCTCTCCGCAGGGACTAAGGGTAAAAGATTTGCACTCCCTGGCTCGTTTACCATGATTCATCAAGTACTAGTATCTGGCGTTGATGGCCAAGCAACAGACATAGATATAACCGCAAGACACATGCTCAAACTAAGGCATGACTATGCAGAAATGATTGCTGAAAGTACTGGACAAGATCTAAAGAAAGTTCTTAATGATATAGAGCGAGATAATTGGATGAGCGCTGTTGAAGCCAAGAAATACGGTATACTAGATAAAATAATGGAACCTAAGAAGTAGGTCGGTTAGCTCAGTTGGTTAGAGCGCTTCAGTGACATTGAAGAGGTCACAGGTTCGAATCCTGTACCGACCACCATTACATGTTTAAAGATCCTATAACAACATTTGCAAGTGATAACTCATTACTTAAAGTAATTGCAAACATCCCAAGTCTGCAAACTTATAAGTTATATGCTCAAGATAAGAATAACCAAGATTTTCCTACCTTTGAAAACCTACTTAAAAACACGCAAAGTACGTTAGAACCAGAGTGGCATGTTACTTCTACCTATGAAGATAGCATGTGTGAAACAAAAATTCATTTCATGAATACCTATTCGTATCTGAAACCGACTTTTATCTTTCAGCATGGCTTATTAATAACAAACCATAAGGCTAATCTAGATGCAATAATTAGTAAAAGCTTCTACAAAGAGTTTAATGTTGTCTCAATACAGGCAGCTTGGCATACCAACCCCGTTACAGTTGTCAAAGAGGCGCTAGCCTCATTTAACAAAACTATATTAATGCTTGTATCTTCAGTCCATGCAATTGAGTCCGTTTCGTTGTTTCATAAGAAGATGTCGACTAAACCCCTGATAGTCTGTGGAACATCGATGGGGGGAATTACCTGTGCGAATCACTATTTCTACTATAACTCTGCCGACTCATATTTTCCAATTGTTGCCTATCCAAACTTTGCCAAGCTAATTTTTGCAGCGAAATATGCATCCTTCTTTTATGATTATGCTAATATGGCAAACAACACCTCTTATATGGCTTGTATGGATATTCCCACAAAGATTAGCGAACATGCCACTAAGAACAAAGTCTTCCCAATACTAGCTAAACTTGATGAAACCGTACCGTATAGCGACGCGAAAGCATTTTGGCAAAACTTCCAGACGCTTGATTTTGAGTGTGGGCATTTTGAGATTGTTAAATATGCTAAAAACATCAGACAATATATACTAGATAGAACACATGAAAGTCACTGAATTTAAAATACTTCTAATATTTGGTATTAACTTTGTAATATCATTTGCAATTATTGCTGCAGCCTCTTTTATTCATATTGAAACACTTATCGCATCAATTTTTATCATCATTTTCATGTATCTTGGCGCTAATAGTGTAATGATGGCTGTAGGTGCTACATCTTATAAAAAGTGGCAATACTACTTTCCAGGAGGTGTAGCATTAGGGCTGTGTATGGGATTAGTTATAGTGGTTAGAGAAGTTTGGGTAGGATTTACTACCGGCTTGTTAAGTTTTCTTATCCTTTTATATTACGGCAATTACACACGCATCTTATATGAAAACCAAATTAAACTATATATTAAGCCATTGATTGAAAAACAAGTCTTTGCACTATCATTTATATATGCGGTATCATGCGCAGTAATTGTATTTATTAATGCACCAGAGGTAGAAAAAGATATCCTAGCTAAAATTGCTACCCAAGTCGATGTAGCGGTTCGAAGTGAGTATGTGAAACCTTATCTGGCAAGTCCCTCATCCTACATTTTTCTGCCAGATTCCCAAACGCTTAGTGCCATTATCTCAAGTTCTTTAGGGACTTATTCGAAACACTTATTGGCAGTACTATCATTTGCCGCCTTCTGGGCTTTCGAAATAGCTGCAAGAATTGTTTGGTACTTTTTCTTGTTAACTATGCGACCTAGTTTTTATCTCCTTAAAAAATCGAAATTTATCAACATAGATAAAAAAGAAGTGGTAAAGGAGATATTGACAATATAGCGTGTCAACTCAATAATACATATGATGTATCTACACTTTTTGGTATTAACAACCGCTACTACAGGCCCCCTCCCGGGAGCCCTCTTTTAATGCACATTTTAATTTCAATCAATTTTACAATTTAATTAAGGAGAAATATGTTAACTAGAAATTCAGAAAATACTAAACTACTGCCATTAAGACATACGGCAGAACACATACTACAGGCAGCTATGCAGGAATTGTACCCAAGCATTAAACGAGTAATGGGTCCGCCGATTGAGGAAGGTTTCTACTTCGACTTTGACTTAGAAGAGAGAATTTCTGAGGCTGACTTTGCAACTATCGAGGCGGTTATGACCGAGGTGGTAGCAGCCAATTTGCCTATGACTAAGCGAGTAGTTTCACAAGAAGAAGCCAGAGAGCTCTTTGCGGATAATAACTACAAACTCGATATTCTTGATGAAATAAAGGTAAGAGGCGAAGACATCACTATATATGAGATGGGAGTCAAAGGGGACAGGTTTTATTATGCTGATCTGTGTGTTGGCCCACATGTACCCTCCACGGGGGAGGTAAAAGCAATAAAGCTATTGAGTCTTGCGGGGGCTTATTACAAAGGTGATGAAAAGAATAAAATGCTTCAACGTATTTATGGAACAGCTTTTGAAAACAAGGCAGAACTAGACGAATATGTAACGCTTCTGGTGAAAAGAAAAGAAAACGATCACAGAGAACTGAATAAAATACTTGATATCTTTGCAACCTCGGAGCTTGTAGGTAAAGGCTTTATTCTATATACCCCTAATGGAACAATTATTAGAAATGAACTAAAAAATCACTTGTTAAGTGTATGTAAAAAATATGGAGCAAAAGAAGTGGATATCCCACATCTTGCAAAGATTGATCTATATCAGAAATCTGGACACGCTGAAAAGTTTAAGGATGAACTGTTTAGAGTAATTAGTCACTATGACGAAGAATTTGTCTTAAAACCTGTTAACTGTCCGCATCATACTCAAATATATGCTTCCAGGCCAAGAAGTTATAAAGACTTGCCAATAGCTTATGTTGAATCAACTCAACAGCATAGAGATGAAAAGCCTGGGGCGATAGGAGGTCTTAACAGAGCCAGATCCTTTGAAATAGATGATGGTCACGCCTTTTGCAGACCCGACCAGATAAAAGCAGAAGCGATCAAGATGGTAACTATAATGCAAGAGTTTTATGAAGTATTCGGTATGTGGGGAAAACACTGGGTATCCTTATCCTTTAGAGATCCCGCCACACCAGAGAAATACATTGGAGATGAAGCTGGATGGCAGACTGCACAACACATGTTACTTGAGATTAACGATGAACTAAAACTCAAAGGTAAAATTATGGAGGGTGAAGCCGCCTTATATGGGCCTAAGATCGATATTATGCTGAAAGATGCATTAGGCAATGACAGACAATTGGGTACAGTTCAGATTGACTTTGCTATGCCGGGTAGATTTGGACTTGTATACACTGACAAAGATGGGAGTGACAAGACCCCTGTAATGCTGCACAGAGCCATTTTAGGTTCATATCATAGGTTTATCGCCAATCTCTTAGAAAACACTGGTGGAGCACTACCTGTATGGTTAAGCCCTGTTCAAATAGCTTTAATACCAATTAGTGAAACGCATCATAAGTTTGCAGCAGAAATTGAAACTAAGCTCAAAGAGGAAGGGTTAAGAGTTGAGATCTTTGATCGGGACGATACTATGCAATCCAAGATTAGGGACGCACAGATAAGAAAAATACCTTATATGTTTGTTTTAGGTGACAGAGAAGTGACAAACAAGCAAGTGAGCATAAGAACCAGAGATAACGTTAACATCGGAGCAACTGATATAGAGGTTGCAGTTGCTAAAATTAAGAGTATTTATTTGACCAAAAGCCTAAACTTATGGTAACTTGTTTAGGTTTGGGAGGCTTATATAACAGATAAAAGGTATCAAGTTAACAACAGAATAAGAGCTAAAGAATTACGAGTTATCACCGCAGATGGTGAAAACCTTGGGGTCATATCAACTCAAGAAGCGCTTGTCCAAGCACAAAAAAGAGAGCTGGATTTAGTAGTTATTGCAGAGGGTGCTAACCCTCCAGTTGCTAAGATTCTTGATTTTAATAAGTACCTGTATGATGAGAATAAAAAAGCAGCAAGTACTAAAGGCAAGAAAAGTGAACTCAAAGAGTTCAGATTCGGTCCAGCCATTGGAGAAGGGGATATTCAGACTAGGATTAGGCGTGCTAGAGAGTTTTTACTTGAAAAGAATCAAGTAAAATTTACAGTCCATATGCGTGGTAGGCAAGCGGCTTATCCGGATATTGCAGTAAATAAATTACAGCGTATAATAACAGAGCTTGAAGACGTGTCAAAACCTGATGGAGATGTTAAAATAAGAGGACCGTTTGCGTATGTTACGCTAATTGCAAAATGAAAAAAGGAAAAACACTAAAAACATTACAAAAAAGAATCAAGATTACCAAGAATGGCAAGATCATGAAAAAAGGTGTCAATACTGGGCATCTTAAGGTAAAATGGTCAGCGAATAAGAAGTTTAGAAAGAAAGGTTATTCAGTACAGCTTAATGCCGGACACATAAAGGTGTTTAAGAGGCTGTTACCCGGATCAAAAATAAAATGACAAGAGTAAAAGGTGGTGCTGCAAGGCACAGAAAACACAGAAAAGTCTTAACTCAAGCAAAAGGTCTTAGAGGAACAAGACACCATAACTTCAAACGAGCAAATGAAGCTGTTGTTAAAATGGGCGAATATGCTTTTGCAGGCAGAAGACAAAGAAGAAGAGATATGCGAAGACTTTGGATAGTTAGACTCAATGCAGCTTTACTTGAGCATAATATAACTTACAGTGCCTTTATTAAAAAACTTAATGACAAGAAAATAGATCTTAATCGTAAAGTATTGTCACAAATGGCAATCGATGATAAACCATCTTTTGACAAGATAGTCCAACTAGCTACCAATTAAACACAGTAAACTTTAGTATTTTTCAAAGTACATTTATTAGCTACATTAAAGGTATAAAAAAACCCACTACAAAGAGTGGGTTTTTTCGATTAGCTTGAATTAATTTATTGAGAATTAAAATCAGGCATAGGCCGTGGTATATTATAGTCTAAATCTTGCTCAAGTGGGGTTTGAAGATCTTTTATCTGGTCTCTATTTTTGAATACAAATAAAGCAGGAATAAAGACTACAACTAAACATAAGGCAAAGGCTCCATAAGCCAACATTTTGGATAAGCTTGAAGGTAGATAACCTTCTGGTCGGGGACTAGTATCTTTAAGATTAGTGTAGATTACATATAAATAGCTCACCATAAACACCTGTAATAAAACACCTACAAAGAATGAAACCAACTTACCAAGCAACGTAGTCTCACCAAAAATCATGCTAAATACAACTGAAACTACTATCGATATGACAACAAGTAAAAGAAGTCTGCCAGCAACACCAAGCGCGCGACCTTTGACAAGTCTAAAACTTTCAAACAAAGCATTAAAGCCCCCCTTACCTGTTTCTGCTGTAATAAAGAATATGAAAATCCCGTATATGTAAACAAATACAAAAGGCAACACTAAGAAAATGATAGACCCTATAAGTACAGCCAAGAAGACAATCATTGAAAGAGACATCACAAACATTCTAGAGTAGCCAATAGTTAAAGCTGTTTTTACATCATTAGTTTGCAATACACCACATAAAGAAGAATACAAGAAGCCACTAAATAGTATAATTACTGGGATTAGCATTAATAAACCTACCAATGAATTCCCTCCAGTAAATGGTGGCGTACCTACTGCATTAGGCATAAAACTTACACCGATAAGTCGAGCATACAGTAGCATAATTAACCACATAACTCCTGACCCCATAAGGCTAACTATTGCAAGATTAAGAAACCTTGATTTTACAAGACTTATTGTATTCTCCATAAGAGAGGATACAGGCATGAGCCCTGTAAGGGTTGAGGAAACTGCTGGCACTGAATTTGATAAGACCTCCGAAGGTTGTTGAGTTTGATTAGTTGGATCCATATTAAAATCATACATTTGCATAGTAACTAACACAATAGTATTTAAAATGAACATCAAATAAAGTAAACTTGAAACCATGAACGAGGGATTAGATGTAAAACTTAGTAACTTACGCTTGGTATTTCAAGCTAAGCTGACCGAAGCTAAGCAAACTGGAGATTTTGACACACTTTACCTTGCAATGTTTTCAAAAACAAATGGAGAAGTAACAACATTACTTAAAACTTTACCAACACTCGACTTAGCAGAAAAGCAAAAAGCAGGTCCACTTATTAATGCATTCATCGAAGAAGCGCGCAATACAATCGAACACGCCAAAACAGAGTATTTGACTACAAGTATAAACGACCCATTAATAGACTTAAGTCTTCCGACAAACACCTATCCTACTGGCAATTTGCATCCTATAACTCTGGTAACAAGAGAGATTAACGAGTTTTTCAGATACTACGGTTATTCGATATACGAAGGGCCTGATATTGAAACTGCTGAATATAATTTTTTAAAACTTAATCTGCCACCTGGACATCCTGCGACTGACTTGCAAGATTCGATGTTTATACAAGAACCAGAAGTTTTGTTAAGAACTCACACATCATCTATCGAAGCTCGTCTGCTAACGGATCAAAAACCACCAATTAGAGCCGCGTTTGCAGGACCTTGTTACAGGAATGAAACGGTCAATGCAACTAACTCTTCCTTCTTTTTTCAGTATCAAGGAGTATGCGTTGAACAAGGTATTTCAATTGGTAATTTATTTGCAACCCTAACTGATTTTCATAAATTTTTGTTTGGCAATGATGTGAAGCTAAGATTTAGGTATAAATATTACCCTGAAGTAAGTCCGGGCGTTGGTGTAGATATGGAATGTAAATTTTGCAAAGGACAAGGGTGCAGTGTCTGTAAATACAGAGGATTTATCGAGGTCTTAGGGAGTGGCATGATTCACTATAATACCCTTAAGATGTGTGGGATCGACCCAGAAACATACACTGGCTTTGCCTTTGGTATAGGGCTTGATAGACTAGTAATGCAAAAATATGAAATAAATGATATTAGAAAACTCTATTTTCATGGAATGGTCTACGCATAATGAAAATACCTCTTGAGTGGCTTACACAATACATAAAAACAGATAAGTCTGCTAAAGCTTTGGCAATTGACTTTACAATGATTGGTTTGCTGCTTGATAAACCAATAACTGACTTTACACATGCAGACTATAGTACCCCTGTCTTAGATTTAGAACACAGGATGGACCGAGCAGATTGGTTATCGGTACTGGGATGTGCTAGAGACTTAGCATGTTATCTCCAAACTGATTTGATCATGCCACAAATGCTCGATTTACCCAAACAAGCAGAAACCCAAGATCAAGTTGCTATTAAAGTGGATTGCCCTGAGCTTGTAAATAGATTCACGACTTTAATAGTTAAAAATCTGACTGTTAAACCATCGCCAAAGTGGTTAGCAAATAGATTAGAAGCATACGGCATTACATCAATCAATAATGTTGTTGATATTACCAATTACGTTATGGTCGAAATGGGCCAACCTATGCACGCACAAGATATCGCTAAACTTAGCAAAAAAGAAATACACATCAGACGGGCACGAGTTGGAGAAACACTTACCACATTTTTGGGGGACAGTGTCAAGCTGGACACCGAGTGTTTTGTACTTTGTCAAAACGATAAACCAACAGTCTTGGGTGGCATAGTTGGTAGCAATGAAACAGGAGTAGATGAAACAACTGTTGATATTGTTCTTGATGCCGGAAACTATAATCAAGTAAATATTCGAAAAACGTCACGCAGACTAAAAATTCTAAATGAGACAGTTCTTAGATACGATAAATTGTTATCCTCTCAACTTACAATGGAAGCCTTGTTAAGAGCCGCCTACTTACTCCAAGAAGTAGCTGGAGGAACTAGCTATTTCAATAATGATTACACATCAGACAAAGGAGTGATAACACCAAAAACTAAAAAGCTTAGAAAACAAAGATTAGAACTACTTGCTGGTACAGTTTTTGATCTAGCTAAGGCTGAAGACATCCTTACGCGCTTAGGCTATACAACTATAAACCGAACCCCAAGTGAGCTTGAATTCCAGACGCCGCATTTTAGAACAGACATTGAAGTTGAAGACGACTTAGTTGCGGATGTCTTAAGGATTACAGGCTACGACAAGATAAAGGCTATACCTGTGAGCGGCCCTGTACCTGAAGAAATTACTCCTGCAATTGCAAAGTTTGAACATCAAGTAAGAGATGAACTTGTTATATGTGGGTTAAATGAATACATCACCTCACCGTTTGTCGCAGCAGACAGTTTGAACACACTTCAAATAGTCTTAGATAGCGCAGTAAATAAAGACCAAAATGCTTTGCGCACCTCTCTGTATCAAACACTTGAACCGGTACTTGCGGTATACAAAAATAATACGCTTAACATACGAGGCATTTTTGAAGTAGGCAAGGTCTATTCAAAAGACAGCAAAGAAAAGCAATACAATGAAGAACGAACTCTCCAAGTTTTAGTAAGCAATCAAGCAACTCCATATGAAACAAGCAAACTGCTTAAAGCAACACTTGCCACAGTTATGCATAGGTTGGGAATAGACTTTTACATCAACCCTAAAAACGAAATTTACCAAGATAAACTTATGCTTGGGGCTTTAGAATACAACACCTTTTATTTGTTAACAGAAGAGTTACTTAAAGCAAAAAAATCTAACAAAACTGTAAAAACCAAGGTAGAAAACCTAAAACTAAGAGATATAACACTCATTGCACAGCCAGGGTTACATCTGGGAGATGCCTTTGAGTTTATCAAGAATACATATCCTGAAGTCTTAAGATTAGAGGTTCAATCTGAATATCTAGATCCTCTAAACCAAACCCGAACTATAGGGATAAGGCTATATTTTTCTGAAGCTACAGTTGACGCAAGTAAGGTCACTAATGCTATACTCTTTAAGCTAAAAGACACACTGGATATAGACAACAAAAGTTTGGTTATATAGACATTTGATGATATAATCCCATAGTATTACAAGTATTCGATTGAGGCGTTTTTTTAGTGTTTTGAGACTCGAAACACTGGTAAGGCAACTCTGATTGTGCCTGATGATAAAGAAGTTATATGCAGCTACTAAGCATAATAAAGCAAAAGTCCTTGATCGAATCAGGGAAAAAGATGCTGTCCATTTTCATGAAAGTCCCACCCACAGTTTAAACAGCGGTGTTCACTACAAAGGCAAAAGTTACACCACTCACACAAAACTTGATCACTTAGACTCTGCAGTATATGTACTTCGCAGAAAACAAAAGCTTGGCTTCTTGATACTACTGCTAGCCTTCGGCATATTTATAGTAACAAATCCTATCGCAGCTATTGGCTCTTTTATTGCTGTTCTTAGCTGTATCTACTTTATAGATACTCTGTTTACCCTATATTTAGTACGCAAGAATCTTAATTTTGCAAGCGAAATACATGTTGAGCTAGATGAAATTAAAGGTCTTAACAACACTACTCTTCCAACTATAACCATTCTATGTCCACTATATAAAGAAGCAAAAGTCATCGGAGATTTTGCAGTTAATATGCAAAAGCTAGATTACCCCCAAGATAAACTAGAAATCTTACTGCTCTTAGAAGAAAACGATACAGAAACTATTGATGCAGCACATGCCTTGAACTTAGCAAGTAACGTGCAAACTTTAGTTGTGCCACACTCCTTACCAAAAACTAAACCAAAAGCCTGTAATTATGGGCTACATTTTGCAACAGGGGAATATGTGGTTATTTATGATGCGGAGGACCGCCCTGATGTTGACCAGTTAAAAAAAGCAGTTATAGCATTTTCAAAAGCGGATAAACAAGTTGTGTGTATTCAAGCTAAGCTAAATTACTTTAATGCCAATCAGAATTTACTGACTAGATTTTTTACAGCTGAATACTCTCTTTGGTTTGATGTTATTCTTCCCGGCTTCCAATCTATAAGTACTGCTATTCCACTTGGCGGAACCAGTAATATTTTTAAAACAGCAATCCTTAAGAAAATGCATGGCTGGGATCCCTTTAATGTTACGGAGGACTGCGATTTAGGTATTAGGCTTTTTAAACACAATTATCAAACAGCCCTTATTGATTCAGTAACATGGGAAGAAGCTAATAGTAATGTACACAATTGGATCAGACAAAGGTCACGCTGGATTAAAGGTTATTTCCAAACCTATTTAGTACATATGCGCAGTCCCTTAAAGCTTTTAAGAGATAAAGGTAGACACTGGTTTATCTTCCAATTAATTATTGGGATGAGAATATCCTTTATCTTAATAAATCCAATTCTTTGGGCAACTACCATTTCCTACTTTGTGTTCAATACCTATGTTGGTGAAACCATTGAAGCACTATATCCTACACCAGTGTATTACATGGCAGTAATCTCACTCATTCTGGGTAATTTTGTCTATCTGTACAACTATATGATCGGTCTTGCTAAACGAGGCAAATGGAGTCTAATGAAATTTGTCTATTTTGTGCCCTTTTATTGGTTACTGATGAGCTTTGCAGCTGTCAAAGCCTTTTATCAGTTAATAGTTAGTCCGCATCATTGGGAAAAAACACACCATGGACTGGTCTCAATCAAAGTAGCCAAGTTTAAACTACCTGCTTGGCTGCCACGCATTAACGTGAAATCCCAAAGGTATGCATTTAATACATACCTTCTACTTGGGGGTGCCTTAATTATTTGTTTGCAAACAATACTGCTTGGACTAAATATCCAAAGCTCATATATACTTATCAATTTCGGGTTTGGTTTTGTGCTGTCAACTACAGTGGGTCTTGCTACTTATGTCTTGTTTAAAAGATACGGTCTGTTAATCGAAAGCTCGATATATGCCACTGTTGATTTAGCGAAATATCAACTCACTCGAGGCAGAACTCTTGCAAACAAACTTGGGACATATTCTGCAAAGGGAAAACACTTACTCACCAAAGCAAAAGACATGCCAAAGCATTTGTTGAGTGAAGCTGGATTTCTAGTATTTGCTGGAATGTTTACCAACATTATTAATTTTCTCTACAACACTTTTTTGAGCAGAAACGTCAATATCGAACACTTCGGGGTTTTATCAATTGCAGGTAACTTCTTGTTTGTTATGTCAATTCCCCTTGCGGCATTATCTCGAACAGTTACATTTAAATCAGCTTTCACCTTAGGAAGAAATAACTCCATCGCTCGTAACTTTTGGTTAAAGGTAAGGAAGCACACCTTTTTTATCAGTGCCCTTATCGCTCTTATCTGGGCTTTACTTACGCCCGTACTTAAAAACTATTTTAATATTAGCGATAGCTTTGTCTTTCTAATTTACATCCCTGTCTTTATAGCAGCAGCAACAGGCTCAATTGATGGTGGGTATGTTAATGGTAATCTTAAGTTTAAAATATATGGCTACTCGATAATTCTTGAAGCTCTTACTAAGTATCTGTTTACCCTTGTATTTTATTATCTGGGCATGGAAAGTTTAATTGTTTCTGCAGTTCCAATTGCTGTCTCAGTTGCAGCAATTTATATTTACATAACAGCCCGAAGGATAAACGGCACTGTAGACACAGAAGAGTTGGCTTTCCCACAAGACTTTTTTAGACACTCGTTGTTTATTAAGTTCTCGGTCGTGTCGTTTTTAACCTTTGATGTCTTTTTAGCAAAACATTATTTAACTGCCGCAGATGCGGGGTATTATGCGTTAATTGCACTTGTGGGTAAAATGATTTATTTTGTTGGCTCAATGTTTTCTCAATTTATAGCACCTCTGGCTGGCAAAGAGGCAGGGGAAAAGAAAGACTCAACACTTACACTGTACAGCATTATTGGAGCAATAACCCTCTCAACGTTTCTAGCCTATTTGGGACTTGGGTTATTCGGTCATACGTTTGCCCCTCTTTTATTTGGTGACAAGATAAGAGCTATCTCACATTTACTACCTATCTATGGACTTGGAATCATGGCATTTGCCATTGCCAGCAGTATAATTAGCTTTTATCAAATTCGAGATAAAAAAGAATTTACCTACGCAGCATTATTTTTCGCATGCCTTCAAATATTCTTGATCTATAAATACCATGCAAGTATCGAGCAGATAGTTAATGTTATTGCAGTGACAGGAGTTTTAAGTCTTGTCGGTATTCTCTTGCTACATATCAACACCTTAATTAAAAAGAAAAGCATTAATGAAGATTGCTTAGATATTCTTATTTTTAATTGGTACGACATAAAACACAAGTGGGGCGGGGGAGCAGAATTGTATATTCACGAGATTGCAAAAAGGCTAGTTAAAGAAGGCCACAATGTAACCATGTTTGTCGGTAATGATAAACACAATGCTACTTTTGAGATTATAGATGGCATAACTATTCACCGTAAAGGGGGCTTATACAGTGTTGTCATCTGGGCATTCTTCTATTACATGACCAAATTTAGAGGCAAATATGATGTTGTTTTGGATATTGCAAAGGGAGTACCGTTTTTTACACCGCTGTATGTTAGAAAACCAATCGTAGGTATTATCCATCATATTCATCAAGAGATGTTTAGAACAGGCTTAAAATTCCCAGTTAAGCATGTTTCTCTCTTCCTTGAAAGCAAAATTATGCCGCTTGTCTATAGAAATACTCAAATGCTTACTGTATCCAAATCTACTAAAGAAGCAATGCAAGAACTTGGACTTGGAAAAAAACATGTCATCGAACTCGTACCAAATGGAGTAGATATTCAAGTTCCAGACATACCAAAAAGTGATAAACCCACGGTTCTTTACCTAGGGAGACTTCGCTTCTATAAACGAGTGGATGTCTTAATAAAAGCATTTGAGCAAGTATTACGCACTCATAAAGATGCAAAATTATATATTGCCGGTTCTGGAGAAGATGAAGCCTTGCTTAAAAAACTTGCCAAAGATCTTAGGATAGCCAATAAAGTCATCTTTAAAGGTAGAGTAACTGAAGAAGAAAAGGCGATACTTTACAAATCAGCCTGGGTTGCAGTCCAACCTTCAATTGTAGAGGGGTGGGGACTTACCAACTTAGAAGCAAATTTTTGCGGGACAACAGTTGTTGCCTCAAATACAGATGGTCTAAAAGAATCAGTCTTACATGAGAAAACAGGCTTACTCGTTGAGCAGGAAAATGTCGAGGAGTTTGCACAGGCAATAAGCAAGATCATAGACAATAGTGAGTATAGAAACTTCCTAGAAAAGAATGCAATTGACTGGGCGCATAAATTTACTTGGGACAATTCAAGCAAAGTAGCGTTAAGGCTAATTAAAAACAAATTACGACACGGCAAAACACCGTTAGCAGAGGGAGGGGAGTTTGCATATGATTAAGTCGTATTTAAGCATGTCAAATATCTTAAAAGGGTATTTACATCCAACATTTAAACCAAAAACTAAAAGCTCACTTCCCAAGAAGATTGAGGAGTGGACTTTAGTTAAAGAAGTAAATACCGGAGTTAATTTTAGTACAGGTATCTATAAGGGAGCAGGTGGTATGGTCTTTGTAAAACTGTGGGAAGGGGAAATTAAAAACTCTCACTACTATCGCCTAAAGAATGAGCTTACACTCTATGCAAGTCTTAGCGCCTATTCACAAGATATAGGAAGTACTATTACAGTACCTAGATTAATCAAAGAGCTAGAAACTCATGGAAAGTTAATAGGCATTATTGAATATATTGACGGCCATAGTTTAAACGTAGCAACGGCTGAAGAAAAGATAGAGCACTATACAAAAGTTTTGGAGTACTTAACCAAAGCATCGGACTTTATTAGCATTGGAAATACTACGCTAGCAAGCAGAAGAGCAGTTGATAGTCTTAAGCTGTTGCCCGCCTACGTAACTCTTAGTGCGTATTGGCACCCAAAACAGATCTTAAAGCTACTTACACTTACACTTTTTTATCTTGTAAATCTTAGATCTGTGCTGTCTTCAAAAAAACTGGTGCTAGCTCATCGTGATTTACATCTTGAAAATATCGTCATTAGCGCAGGTAAAACTTATCTGATAGATCTTGAGTACATGGTCATGGACATTGCATATACCGATCTTGCAGGCACTATGAGACTGGAAAGCAATCGGAACAAGGCTTTTGTCCAACAACTTAGTGAAGTGTATGCAAACGATATTAAATCAGCTCAATTTATAACTAAGAGTATAAGTGTACTTATCCAATGGGGGTTAGATGATGGCTTTAATGCTTTGGGTCGAACATACAACTTTCTGGCATATTGTAAAACTCTTGTGAAACACTTTGTTTTATTAACACTCAGAGCCAAAGTCTACTCATTAATTACACAAACAAATACCAAGACAAGTATTTTGTGTTATCACGGAATAGATGGGAACAACCCATATGCTGTCTCATACACCGAATTCATTAAACACATAGCAACCTTAAAAGAGCATTATAAGTTCATTTCACTTACCGAAGTACTTGAAGGTAAAACAGGGGTGGCTTTAACATTTGATGATGGGTATGCAAGTATAAAAAAGGTCTTTGACTATTTAAATAGTAATACTATTCCATATACTATCTTCGCACTTGCTGACTTTGCACATGCAAACCGAACAGAGTTAGATTCTGGGGAGGAATTATTAACTAATGAGGATTTAAAAGAACTGGCACAGCATCCTCTAGTAACAATCGGCTGTCATACCGCAACACATGCAAACCTGTTGCATGCCACTGATGAACAACTGGAGTATGAAATTGTCCAAGCTAAAAGGCAATTACAACACATTATTGGAAAAAAGGTGGATTACTTTGCATATCCTAAAGGTAATTATAACCACCAGATAATTGCAAAAGTACGCCAAGCTAAGTACACTGCCGCTTTCTCAATCTTACCGGGAAGCTTTTCAGTTGTACAAAATGACTTGCTCATTCCAAGAACCGTAATTAATAATTCTCACCAGTCCAGTGATATCTGTGCAGTAATTTCACCAGTAGTACAATTACTTAAAAAGGCAATCTTAAAATTAAATTTATATGGATTGATAAACTATGAACGCAAGTAAACTAACAGTCACCATTGGCATACCTGCACACAACGAGGAAGCAACTATTGCTACTCTTCTTAACAGTATAAAAACCCAAGTGCAAACCTCGTTTATACTGGAAAAGGTAATAGTGGCGTGTGATGGGTGTACAGATACTACCGCACAAGTTGCGCATGCCTTTAAGAACTGTCAGGTAATTGACGATGGCCGTAGACTTGGCCAAGCAGGAAGGCTTAGTGAATTTTATAAGCTTAATACCAGTGATATTTTTATAACATTTGATGCTGATACCCAACTTGCCAACGCATATGTCTTAGAAGAACTAGTTAAACCTTTCACAGACAGGCAAGTAGGTATAGTAGGGGGGAACCCCATTCCTTACAAAGCTCAAACCTTCTTTGAGCAAATTATTGTGACATGGCTTAGAGTTTGGTATGAAACCAGAAAAAACTTATTTAAAGGACTTACCATCCACAATCATAATGGGAAGATTTCTGCAGTCAGGAAAGAGGCTATCCAAGACTTCTGTATCCCAAATGATGTGTTTGCTAATGACGATTTTCTATATATTTCAGTAATCAACAAAGGCTTTACCTTTGCCTTTGCTCCAAAAGCAGTAGTTTTGTATAGAGCACCTAATAGTATACCGGACTACTTTTTACAACACGGCAGATTTGTATCCTTAAAAGAAAGAATGTTTGACTATTTTGGTAACGAGGTCAAAGGTTTATACTACGTGCCTAAAAGTTACAAGCTTAAAGCACTTATATTTGTAGCTCTTAGAAGTCCAATATACCTTGCCCTTGCTATACTATTTGAAAGTATCCTTCGCAAGTATAAAGCTAGATTAATTGAACATTACAAAGGTGTATCATGGACTGAAGCCAGTTCAACCAAAGTAATCAACACTTCACTAGGAGGTGCGTTCGCATGAAAGTCACGATAGGTATTCCGGCATTTAATGAAGAAAAGAATATTGCAAACCTGCTTCAAAGTCTTAATTCACAGGTTAATATAGATATAGCTGACATTATAATAGTTAATGACTGCAGTACAGATGCAACCTTAGCAGCCATAAAGGCAACTGGTATTCAAAGTATTAAAATCATATCTAATGCCAAACGCATGGGGAAAAATACAGGACTTAATAGTATTTTCAAAGAGGCCAAGACAGACATATTAATTCTGATGGATGCTGATGTGCACATCCCACATAACAGCACCTTAAGTCTTGCCTGTGATGAGTTTACAAAACATAAATTAGATCTTGGTGCTTTAAAGGTTAAACCACTTGCAGGGGATGGGTTGATTACTAAAATTGTCAGTTTTGGACAGCATTTAAAAAATATTTATTACGACATAACACCTGATACAGACAATATTCACACCTGTGTGGGTAGAACATTGATATTAGCAAAACCTTTTTATAAGACACTTGAATTACCAACAGAAATTGTAGGAGATGATGCATATCTCTTCCTAAAGTGCAAAACGCAAGGCTTGAGATATAAATATATTGAGAGTCAAAGCATTGACTACAAATCACCAAGTACGTTAGCTGACTTTTTAAAACAAAACATTAGATATAAAGACTCTAGAAAACAACTGGAAGCTCACTTTAATAAAGACATGCTGGAACGTGCATATGCTATTAGAGTAGTCGATAAAGCAAGAGTATCTCTTCAAGGCATGTATGATAACACTGGTATGTATATTCTGTACGCAGCATTCTACTTTGGAGCTAAAATCTTAAACTTAGTTAAATATGAGAGGGTAAGCGAGGTCTGGCAACCAGCAACAAGTACAAAATGAAAAAAACAGTAACTATAGGTGCTGCAGCACTAAATGAAGAAGCCAATATAGTACAAAGTGTTTCTGCCCTTCTTAAACAAACTGGTTCTAACTTTGTCTTAAAAGAAGTCATTATTGCCTCAGATGGCTCTACAGATAAAACCGTAGAGTTACTTAAAGCTATGAATGATGAACGCGTCAAAATACTAGACTTTAAAGAACGAAAAGGGCAACTCAAAAGAATGCTTGATGTTATTAATGCCTTTGAGTCAGATTACTTCATTTTTACAGATGCAGATATTGTTTTTGAAAACACCTCAGTTGTTGAAAAGCTCGTTACAGCCCTTGAAGAACAAGATGTTGCTATGGCATGTGGTAGAGCAAAACCACTTGAAGGCCAAACCTTTGTTGAACGGGCTGTAAGAAACACGCATCTTGCGTATGAAGACTGGGCGAAAGATTTCCAAGAGGGTAACAATGTTTATAATGTCCATGGTTGTATTTTGGCATTTAACAAAGCTTTTATTAAAAGTGTAGCTTTTCCAGAGGAAGTAACAGTTGCAGACGTGTATTGCTATTACACCTGCAAAACACGTGGATTACAGTTTAGATTTGTCCCTGAGGCAGCAGTACTTATTCGTGTATCTAACAATATAAAAGATCATCTAAAGCAAATCAAACGCTATATGTCTTCAGGAGCTAATGTCGAAAGATACTTTGATAGAAAGCTTATCGCAAACGAATTAAATGTCCCAAAAAGACTCAAATACCGGTCCTTTATCAAGACTTTCGTAAAGAGTCCTATCTCATGCATGTTCATCTTTGTGATTAACAAGTATGCTTATATTAAAGTGAAAAGACAAAAAGCTAATGTATCTAGTATGTGGGAGCTTGCGACTTCTACCAAGAAGGATATTACCGTATGAGACTTTTAAAAACTAACATCTTCACACTTGTAATTCTGTTTGTAGCTCTTGTCTTAATGCTTTTAGTTTTCAAAGGAGACCGCGATATTTTTTATTATCAAACCACTTATGATACAAAAGTTGGCGGCCCCTTCGAATTAACAAACTCCACATCAAGGTATGCTTTACTTGAAGCGTTGGTTGAGAATCGCAGTGTCTTTTTTACTGAAAGTCAGGCAAAAAGATCAGCACCGGACATAAGCTATTACAACGGGCGATACTTCTCAATCTTTACCCCTGGGATATCCTTACTAAGTATACCTTTATACATACTTGGTAAAGCTCTTGGCTATCAACAACACGCTACCTTTATGCTCAACATTATTGTCCAGATAATTAACATAGTGTTAATAGCAAAACTTAGCACCAAGTTTAATGTGAGTTTTAAGAAAGGTTTATTATCTGGGCTTATATTTGCTTTTGCTACCAACGCATTAACATACTCATTAACTCTTGCGCAACATAATGTGACTGCCATGTTTACGCTTATTGCTGTTCTCAATGCAAGTAATAAGACAAGAAGTGTTAAGAATAATTTAATTCTTGGCGCTATTTATGGTATTGCAGGGCTTGCTGACATACCTAACTTTTTTATACTTCTCCCATCCATGCTCTATGCGTTTTACAATTCACTTATAAGTGAAGAGTATAAACTACAACTCAAAGGTGTTTTAACAGTTGTAGTTATGGGACTTGCATTCTTACCATTTGTTATAGGCTTCGGATTGTACAACAAAGCACAAACCAATTCTTACTTTGATACTGGGCAATTTATAGGCAGGTCAAATTATCCAGCCAAAATACTAACCCTAACACCACAAGAAAAGGAAGCAAGAAGCAAAGAACCTCAAGTTAGGCATTCCCCCCTCTATACCAGAGATCAAATGCGCAATTTATACCTATTAACTATAAGTAACGAACGGGGGATTTTGTTCTATAGTCCTATCGTTTTAGTGGGGCTTCTGGGCTTATGTTTTGCCTACTTTGATAAAAGGTTTACAAGCATTGTGTCTTTAATAGTTGCAACGGTGTTAATTACTTTAGTGCTGTATTCAATGCATGGAGATCCTTGGGGAGGCTGGGCATTTAGTTCACGATATATGATTGTACCTGCATCTCTCGTACTTGCGTGTGTTGGAGTTGCACTTACTAGATTTAGAAAGAATGTTGTATTTCACATGCTCTTGCTTTCTCTCTTGGGCTACAGCCTTTATGTAAGTAGTTTAGGTGCTCTAACAACAAATGCCATTCCACCAAAAGTTGAAGCAATCCATTTGATTGTGCCTATACCTTATACATATGAATACAATCAAACTCTCATTCAATCATGGAACAGTTCTCTTGTTTATAATGCATTTCTGGGCAGTTACATGACGCCTATAGCATACCTCTATGTATATATGGGGCTTAATTCACTACTTCTAATCATAAGTTACTTAAAGGCAGTCCATGAAAACTCATAAACTTCTTAATGAAAAGTTCATATTTCGACTACTGATTGTGGTTCTCACCATCGTCTCAATCTATACGTTTTATATCTTCTATACCAATGGTATTGGTCTTGCTTACAATGATGCTAGATCGCACCTTAATATAGGCAGGCGAGTTGTCGAAGGGCTAAAACCTGGATTTGCACAACTAGGTTCAGTATGGCTACCTTTACCACATTTACTTATGGTCCCAACAATCTGGAATGACTTTATGTGGCATTCAGGACTTGCGGGGGCAATTGTTTCTATGTTCTCTTATCTTGCAGTGAGTATTTGTATTTATTTGATACTTAAAGAATTAGGTGCTGGAGTCTTAGGGAGAATTATTGGTGTTTTAGTCTTTGCAGTAAACCTCAATACACTCTATCTACAATCCACCGCCATGACTGAATTACTATTGCTTGCAACTATGACACTTGGGGCATATGAATTCCTCCTGTGGTACAAACACTATGATAATAATAGACTCATCAAAGCATCTTTCTGGATTATGCTTGCGTCCCTTGTAAGATATGACGGATGGTTTTTAATGTTATGGGCTGTTGGCTTGATCTGCATTAGAATTTTCTTTGAAGAAGAGTTTGAAACAAACAACTTTAAGCAACCACTGAAGCACTATGCGTTAAAACTCAAAACTAAATTTTATGAAATAGAAGGGAAATTGGTTCTATTTTTAACACTTGCCTCTTTTGGTATTTTTTTGTGGGTGTTATGGAATTTAGTAATTTTCAAAGACCCACTGTACTTTATACTTGGGCCATTTTCTGCCAAAGCACAGCAAGATCAGTTGGAAAAAGCCGGTGTGCTACAAACAAAATACGATCTTTGGTTGTCTCTTAAATTCTACTGGTACGCCACTGTCTATAATTCAAATGCTTATGCTATGTTGCTAGGTATTGGAGGCTTAATCCTTTCTTTCTTTGATCGAAAGCTTAAAACTGTGATGAAAATTGGCGGCTTGGTGTTATTAGCTCCGTTTATCTTTAATGTCATAGCCCTCTTCTTTGGCCACTCGGTGTTGTTTATTGCAGGTCTGTCCGGAACATCTTGGTTTAACATTAGATACGGTATTATGATGCTACCTTCAATCGCTGTTTTTGCGGGGCTGTTTATAGATAGATTGAAGCACCTTAGAATCCCGCTAGTTGGTACACTCATGTTTGTGTTGTTTATTTCTTTGTATAGTGGGGACGCCGTTACTATAGATGATGCGCGTTTTGGTTCAAGCCAAAAGAATGTGTCTGAGGTAAGTTCATGGTTATATGAAAATGCGGGTAATAAACAGGGGTATGTGTTAATATCTGCAGCATCACATGATGCTATCGTTTTTTCATCAAGATTGCCTATGAAAAGGTTCATTCATGAGGGAACCGGTCTCTATTGGAAAAGTGCAACAGCAATACCAGATAGATGGGCACGATGGATTATTATGCGAACGTTTGATGATAATGATCTAACTTGGAAAGCAGTAAGCAGAACAAAAGGGTTTAGTAAATATAATAAAGTGAAATCTTTTCCATTTGCTGATATATATGAACTAAAGCCAGAGTATGTAAAGCATTTAAATTTATTAGAAAGGTTTGATAATCAAAAATGATAAAAAAAGTACTAAGAAAAGTAAGATGGTCTCTAAATAGGAAACTTGAAGGGCCTGCTCAATATTTTGCCTCTTTTACAACAGAGCCATTAAGTAATAGATTCGGCTTTGATAGAGGAACTCCCACGGATAGGTATTACATCGAAAAGTTTGTTATGAGCTGCAAAGATTTGATTAAAGGAGATTGTCTAGAAGTACAAGCTCCTCTCTACCTCAATAAATTACACAACAGCAATATAACAAGCAAAACAATACTTGATATTGTTGCAAGTAATAAAGATGCCACATTAATTGGTGATATGCGAAATCTGACAAATGTTATGGATAATAGTTATGATACATTGATCGTCACTCAAACATTTCACTTAATAGATGATCTAAACAGTGCTCTTAAAGAATGTCATAGAATTCTTAGACAAGGGGGAGTACTCATTGCTACTTTTCCAGCACTCTCAAGAATAGATCCTGATTCAGGAGCAGACAATGATAATTGGCGTTTAACACCAGCAGGGTGTAAGAACATGTTTGGACAGCATTTTGGCAAAGCAAATGTAGATATTACACCATTTGGGAATGCACTTGCAGGCTGGGCTTTCTGGATAGGTCTTGCACAAGAAGAATTACCAACACTTGCTTTGCTTGATACTTACGACCCCATGTTTCCGGTTAGTACGGGGATCAAAGCATTTAAACGATGAATGTCTATCGACTTACAACTTTAATATGTTTGAACTTACTTGCGTTAGCGGTGTTCTTTGTTATAGGAAAAGTCATATTACATAGCAAACCCATAAAAAGCTTTGCACAGCCATTGACAGTTAAAAGGATCTGGAAAGTACAAGCAATTGATGCTATGAAGTACACTCGCGACATAGCGCGGGAAAAGCTTGATAAACCTGAATTTGATGCTGATATTGATATGATGGTTTCAAATATTGCCGCAACAGGAGCAACTCATATTGCTTTGGGAACACCATATGATGATGAATTTATCCCTTTCTTAACTCGCTGGGTGGAGTCAGCCAGAAAGCATAAATTGAAAGTTTGGTTTAGAGGAAATTTCTCCGGTTGGGAGGAGTGGTTTGATTATGAAGGCATTAGTAGACAACAACACATCGCACAAACACACGAGTTTATTACGCAAAACCCTACTCTCTTTGAAGATGGGGATATCTTTACAGCTTGTCCTGAATGTGAAAATGGTGGACCTGGCGATCCTAGACAAAACCAAAGTGATGAACAAACCCAAGCCTATAGAGACTTTTTAGTAGCTTTGGACATCAAAGCTAAAGCGGCATTCTCTCTTATAAACAAGTCAGTTGAGACAAACTACTACTCAATGAATGGTGATGTGGCAGAGCTTATAATGGACGAAGAAACTTCAGATAGACTTGGCGATTTGATGGTTGTAGATCACTATGTATATTCGCCAGTCAGACTCAATAATGATGTAACGGCGTATGGCCAGGACTCTAACACAAAAGTTGTGCTTGGAGAGTTCGGAGCACCTATTCCCGACATCCATGGGGATATGACTGAAGCCCAACAAGCAGAATGGCTTAAAGAAGCACTTACACTGCTTTCTAAGAATGAGTATCTTGTAGGGCTTAATTACTGGGTTAATGTTGGTGGTTCTACCCAAATTTGGGATTATGATAAAAAAAGACTGGCAGTAGATGTCTTAACTGATTTCTTCAAGCCTAAACAAGTAAGACTAAGAGCAGTAAATGAATTAAGTGAGCCTATAATTAATCTTACTATATATCAAGACAGCAAACCACTTCGCTCAAATGACAATGGAGTAGTTGACTTAATGTATGTATATGATGCACCGACTGTACGCATCTCATCAGATGGGTACATGGATCAGACTATACTTGTAAAAGAGGGGGAGAATAAGATAGTTCTGGTAAAACAACCAGATGACTTCTGGTTTACTTTAAGACTTTTCATCAAAAAGACTTTCCCCTCTATTTATTGATTTATATTTCTTAGTCTTTTGCAGGCGCTGGATATCATAAAATGTTTTTGAGTTAAAGTTCTCTTTAGCCTTTGCTAGAAAATCTAAGAAGATAAGCGCCGTAGCATAGGCATCTGGAAAGGCTCGGTGTCTATTTTCAACTGTAAGCTGATAATAATCAATCAAAGAATCAAGTCCAAAACGAGGCAAGTCCCCAAGAAATGTTCTACCTAGTAATACTGTACACAGTTTTGGCAATGCTAGCTTCTTTCCAACTCTACCAAACTCATGTACTAAAAAGGCATAGTCAAATCCAACATTGTGGCCAACTATAATTGTATTTTCTATCCGTTGATAAACTTCTTCACACACTTCATTAAATGTAGGCTTACCTTTGACATGACTATTTCTAATGTGTGTAAAGTTTGTGATCCAAAAAGGAATATCTTGTTTAGGATCAAGTAGTGTTTCCCATGTAGCAATTATTTTATTTTGTTGAACGGTTACTATTGCGATATCAACAATGCGATTATGGGCGGCATTCATCCCTGTGGTCTCTGTATCAATAATGGAAAATTTTAAATCTTCTATTGGGGTTGAAACAAGGCTAGAAACATCAAACATACAGAATATAATAACACAGGTTGCATTATTATGGACCTAATGCTACTATAGGCTCACCTGCCGAGTATTTGTTCCTACGAAAGGGTAATCAATGAAAAGCAGGCTAATGTTAATCGCCTTCATATTTACTGCCATAACTAGTTTAAACGTTGCGTATGCACAAGAGCAGGGGATTACAATTCCTAGCTTTCCACGCTGTTTAGCGCCTCAAGGGACTCAAAAAGTCTTCTATCCCACAGGAATCCATGGTATTCCAGGAAATACAGGCACTTATACCGGAAGTGACACGGTCTATATCTTATCGGAAGAAACCCTAATGCAGTGTTTCTGTCCTACTAATGGGGCTGGTATCCAGTCGAATTGGTGGAAAGTATCAAACTTGAGTCTCAATCAAATTGATGAAATGGTTGGGCTTGGATGGATTTTTGTACCAAACGGTACTGCTTGGGGACTTCAAGAAGCTCCATACCTTGTCAAAAACGAGGCATATCAATGCAAAGAGGATGACGATGACGACGACGATGACGACGACGATGATGACGATGACGATGACGATGAGGATGACATGAGAATCGGTGGGATAGGGGGTCCTTTTGGGCAAGTATTAGGTCTTTCAACACTTGCTAGTACTGGTAACTTAGGAGATATTGCACTCTACTTTGGTCTATCTTCTGGTCTGTTTACAATAGGTGCTCTTAAACTCAAAAAATCACAAAAAGATGAAGACTAATTTTCTTGGTATTCTTTTACTTATACTTTCAGTTGTACCCCTAACAAAGGGGGCAGCTGAAGTATATATCAGGTACAGAGTACTCCCAACCACATATGCTGCAGAACAGTCTGTGCAACACATACAAAGTAAACCAGAAATGCCCATTAAGTTAACTATAAGTTCAATAGCTTTAAACTCTCCAATCACCACTACTAAAGATACGTGGGTTTATCCTGAAAACAGTTTGGTCTATCTTCAGAATTCTGTTTTACCGGGACAAAAAGGTAATACAGTTATTTACGGGCATAATTTTAAAAGTCTTCTTGGTGATTTAAACAAAACAAAAATCGGGGATAAGATAGAAATCCAACTCACAAGAGGCAAAGCTATTACGTATGCAATTACAAACATCTACACAGTTACCCCAGATCAAACACACATATTGAATCCAACTACAGATGCGCGATTAACTTTATTCACGTGTTCAGGGTTTCTGGATTCAAAGAGATTAGTTGTAATTGCAAAACAAATTAATCTGTAATTTTAAGCTTGATTGTCTTTTTACCTTCTCTACCATCATCATCCTCAGCGCGGACTGAAAACTCATGGTCACCGGCTTGTTCAGGCGAAAAGGTAAAAGTATAACCATAAGGAACAGATTTGTCTTCTCCAACACTATCACCATCAACCGAGAACCGCACATATTCAATATCATTAGGGGAGGAAACTTCCACAGACAACCTAAACTCCAGTGGTAGGGTATCCCCATCTTTAAGCCCAGGAAATGTAATTTTTGGATCAACATCTTTTTCAACATCACCATCGTCATCAAATTCTAATTCAGATTTAGTAGATGGCGGGAAATATTCTTCTTTATCTTTATAGTTCTTCTCTACCCATCTATCTACAAAGGGTTGCCACTCAGGCAGTTCTGCAATTATTTTTACAAAGTTTTTAACTTTTGTTTTATCTGCATTCTTACAGGCATCATTAGCAATCTTGCCATCTTCTTCACACACCTCAAGCCTTTGATACCAATTGCTAGTGGCTGTAGGTTCAGAACCTACTGTAAACCACTCTGATCTTCTAGTGCCATCTTCAATGGGAAGCATACCAGTAAGTGTGTCTACTTCAACTTTTTTTATATTCTTAGGAACAGGAAATGGCTCGTTTTTTTTACCTTTAAGGTAGGCTGTCATGAATTTATTCCAAATAGGTGAAGCACCTGTTAACCCTGAAGCCACTGCAGGATTCATGCGATCATTATTATTATTACCAACCCAAACACCAACAACTATTGACGGGGTATAACCCATGGCATAGTTATCACGTTTATCATCTGTAGTACCAGTTTTTACAGCAACTCTAAACCCCGGAATATTTAACAAACTATTAGTACCGAATACCATAGACCTAGCGCCATCATCAGATAAGATATCAGAGATAATGAAAGCAGATTCTTGGGTAACTGCTTGTCTGCCTTTTGATTCTCGCCATTTGTAGAGCGTTTGGCCCTTAGAGTTCTTAATCTCTAAGATAGCAACCGGCTGATGAAACTCTCCTTTATTGGCGAATGCTGAAAAAGCACCTGTCATTTCAAGCAACTTAGTTTCACCACCACCAAGAGTTAAAGCAAGTCCAAAGCGCGATCTGTCTTTAAAAGTAGTTATGCCTAAATTCTCAGCCGTCTGAATCATAGCGTCAACGCCAACGATTTTTAATGCTTTAACTGCTGTGATGTTGAGTGAATTTGCCAAAGCTTTCCGCAGGGATACAACTCCATAGTATTTGCCATCATAGTTGACCGGATTGTAAGCCTTATTATTTGTTTCATCTCCAATAAAAGTTGTAGGGACATCTAAAAAAGGAAATGAAGCAGTATAGCCGTTTTCAATCATGGTAATGTAGGTTAGCGGTTTGATTGAAGACCCAGGTTGTCTATTTGCAAGTGCTACATTTAACGCGGGTTCAAATGTACAACTATTTTCTCCTGTTATACCTGAGATGCAGTCTTGTGGCTGGGAATCGGCAAAGTAGTCTTTAGAACCAATCATTGATAATACATGCCCATTTTTAGGGTTAATCGCAACCAATGCACCATTACCAACATTTAACCCTTTAGATGCATCTATTTCTTTCTTCACGATGTCTTGAGCCATCTTTTGCATATTCAGATCCAGTGTTGTTGTTACTTGTAAGCCACCCTGTTCAACGATGTCTTTACCTAATCTATCTTCTAATAATTCTTTGACATAAAACACAAAGTGCGGAGCCTCAAATGTGGCAACAGCTCTTTTAAATTTAAGCTTCTCTTGTTTGGCTTTTTCATACTCCTCATTATTTAGAAATTCTCTCTGGCCATTTTTATTTAACCAACCCCGTTCATTCATCAAATAGAGTACGTAGTCTTTTCTATCCATCCCTAATTGTGGATTAGATGAATAATAAGAATATCTACTAGGACTTTGTGGAAGACCTGCAATGTAGGCAGATTCAGAAATCGTTAACTGTGAGGGATGTTTATCAAAATAGTATTTTGCAGCAGTGAGCACACCATAGTTTTGCCCACCATACGGAGTTTCATTTAAATACATCTGCAGGATCTCATCTTTTGAATATTTATTCTCCAATTGAAGAGACAGAATAAATTCTTTAATCTTTCGAGTCACAGTTCGTTCTTGTGTTAGCAGTGTGTTTTTAATTACCTGTTGTGTAAGTGTAGAACCTCCCTGAAGACCTTCACCAAATGCGATATTCTTAACTGCCCGAGCATAAGCGAGCAAATCATAACCTTTGTGTTTATAAAAATCCGAGTCTTCGGTTGCTAATGTTGCA
This sequence comes from uncultured Candidatus Saccharibacteria bacterium, assembly GCA_964563965.1. Classification (GTDB taxonomy): domain Bacteria; phylum Patescibacteriota; class WWE3; order UBA101185; family UBA10185; genus CAZCAQ01. Next base: position 362 of record CAZLZI010000003.1, on the reverse strand, counting down.
TGAATGACGTGAGGAGATACATTCTCAAATTTCACTATACTTCGATTCTTTTCCCCAAAAACCTCATAAATAGGATTACCATTGCGATCTTTAATTATAGTTGAAAGTTCGTTATCTCTATCAAGAAGTGAATTCGGATTTGGAAGATCACGTGCAAAATAAGCAAGAACAACAAGAATCGCAATCGTACCAAATAACAGTGCAAAAAGTGAAAAACTGGCAATATAAGTTGCCAGTACTAACTTATGTTCTATAAGTGACGATAGCAGTCCTGAAGTGCTTTTTCTACCTTGGCGTGACATTCTTTTGTTTGTATATCCGTTTAGTGGCATAGTAACTTGGCAAGTACTATTTTAACCTAT
>CAZLZI010000002.1:0-36825 GCA_964563965.1 uncultured Candidatus Saccharibacteria bacterium | reverse complement strand
GTAGTCCCTTTTTATGTATTACAGTCCTAGCATAAACATACAAGCTTGCGAAGCAGTTAAAAATATAGATTACTCTTGCATTAATAGGCACTTTGCGTCATCAATCCACACAAGTAAAAAGTTAATAAGTTTGGAGGTTATATGACAGTAATAATTACTGAAAAAGGTAAGAATGCACAAAAGCTAGACCGTCAGGATTTTTCTGATGAAAAGGAATTGCAAGAATACATTTATGAAAACCCTGAAACACTACCAATGTATGAGATTGATGAAGATATTAAGGTCTTAATATTAATGCGTGAATTTCCCACTAATAGCGGACCTATTGATGCGATCGGTATAGATATAAACGGAAATATCTACATAGTAGAAACAAAACTATATAAGAATCCAGATAAACGGACTGTTGTGGCACAGGCACTGGATTACGGTGCTTCAATATGGTCATATTACAACGACTTTTCTGACTTTCTTACAAAACTAGAAAACGGAGCAAGCAAGAAGTTTGGCAAAAGCATGAATGAAAAAATTACTGAGTTTTTCGGATTTGAGGAAGAGTCACAGGTTGAGGATCTAATTGAAAACATTAAGCAGAATTTAAACAAAGGGATATTCAGATTTGTGGTACTAATGGATCACTTAGAAGATAGACTGAAAGATCTAATATTATTTATTAACAAAAACAGTCAATTCGATGTGTTTGCTGTAGAACTAGAGTATTACAAATTTAAAGATCACGAACTTATGATCCCGAAGCTTTTTGGAAATGAAATCAAAAAAGACATTGATGTTGCAACATCCAGATCGTCATCACAAAGAAAAACATGGAATGAAGAAATGTTTTTTGAAGATCTTCAAAAGAAAGTGGATGTGAGTTACATATCTGTAGTTAAAAAGTTGTACGAATTTACTAAGGGTAACTTCGATCAAATAAAATGGGGAACAGGAATAAAAGATGGTTCTTTTAGTGCCGTATCTTACAAAGTTTCACCAAAATCAATGTACAGTGTTTTAACTGATGGAAAGCTTGTATTTAACTACGGCTGGCTTGATAGCACAGAGACCGCGATAAAATATCGAGATATATTCCTGGAGAAACTCAAAGAACATACCAATCTAGTGGATACTCTAACTGGTAAGCAATTTAAGATGCACGATATTGAGGATTGGTCAGGCCAGGTTGATGAGATTATTAAGGCAACTAAAGAGACACTAGAATCATAGAGTACCGCAGTTATTTGAAATGTTTTTCCAGAAGCTCGCGTGCAAGCTGTACACCATAGTTTATGTCCTCGGTGTTCTCAATCTTTAAATCGGAAATATGCTGATTTTGATTTTTCATACTTGAAGGTCTGTATTTTAATTTGTGTTCTATATCAGTAAGATCTTCAGGTCTTGTTCTACCAAATGCCAACGTAAGATGGTTTTTATAAACTAGTATTGCAACAGTATTTTTACCGTCAATCATAAACCCAATATATTTTTTTCTTGAATTTATTTCAAGCCTATCGTCCAAATCTAATAGCTTTTCTGAAAGTTCTTGATATAGGTTTTTAACGTTTTCTGGGATGTTATTAAGATGATCTTCTACTTGATATAGCTTAACTTCTGAGCTTATTTTTTTAAGTACCTCATTTTGACCTACTACTTTGTGAAAAGATTCGCTGTTAGGGTCAGACTTTATTTGATTAAGAAATAAGGTGCCGTTTTTGTATTTCCTAACTTCCCATAATTCAATTGGTAAATCGCGAAAGTTTACAGCGTTTCGTTGATATTTTGTAAAGCTTTGCGCTAAAAACAATACCTTCGATTGTGTCCAATCAATATCGCTTATTTTTACAGGATTTCCTGACTCATTAGATGCAAGAACGAAATCAGCTTTGTGATTAAGCATAAGTGCTAAATATGACATACCTTGGTCAATTACACTAAAATTCTTGTCTCTTTTATACTCAATAATTACAAAAGAGTTATTTTCCTCGTCAAACGCAAGGCTATCAATTCTTAAATCGTTTATTTGCAGTTCAGTTCTAACAAATTTAAGATTAAAAATCTTTTCAATATTATTTTCTACTAGTGTTTGAAGTTCTTTCTCTAGTGAAAAATCAATTTCAGGAATTTCTATTACTTTGTGATTATTTAGATCGAATAGCGGCACAAAGGCATTATATCACCAAGAGTTGACTAGACAACGTTTATGCGTCATCCATTGTGTAAGATGACAGAACAAGAGAACCAACAACTTAGATACTGCCTTTACGCCAGAAAATCGACAGAAAGTGACGAACGGCAAGCGATGTCGATCGATTCCCAAATCAAAGAAATGATGGATCAGGCAACAAAGGAAAAACTAAATATTCTAGAGGTAAGGCAAGAAAGCCATTCAGCAAAACTCTCGGGAGCAAGACCAGTTTTCAAACAGTTAATAGCCGACATAGATAGAGGCTTGTTTAATGCAATCCTTACATGGGCACCAGACAGGTTAAGTAGAAATGCGGGAGACTTAGGTGCCTTGGTTGATTTAATGGATCGTAAACAGTTACTTCATATAAAAACTTATTCACAAACATTTTCCAATAATCCAAACGAAAAGTTTTTGCTTATGATACTTTGCTCTCAGGCAAAACTTGAAAATGACCATAGAGGTGAAAATGTTAAACGGGGTATTAGAGCAAAATGTGAACGAGGTTGGAGACCATGTATGTCACCGCTTGGTTATCATAATCGTACTATTAATGGAGTTAATGACCTTGTTTTAGATGAAGTAAAAGCGCCCATCTTAAGAGAGATGTTTGAATTGGTTGCATATTGTGGGTTTAGCGGGCGTTCTGTTAAAAGATATTTAGACAAAGAGAAAAACTTTTTATCAAGACGAGGTAAGAAGTTGGCGCTTGGAAGACTTTATGAAATACTCAAAAACCCTTTTTACTGTGGTGATTTTGAATATCCAGTCGGAAGTGGGACTTGGTATAAAGGTAAACACGAGCCGTTAATAACTAGAGGGTTATTTAACAAGGTGCAGGAGAAGTTAGCTACTTCAGATAAACCAAATTCCATGAAACATGATTTTCCTTTTACACGAACGATAAGGTGCGCCACGTGCGGTTCACACCTAACAGGTGAAGAAAGAACAAAGCAACTTAAGAATGGGGATAGAGTAAAGTACGTTTATTATCACTGTTTAAGAGGAAAAGATAAGGATTTTGATTGTAAAGAACCTTATATAAGAGAAGACGATCTTGTAACCCAACTTGTTGAAATTATTAATGAAGTAGAAATAGATAAGGAGCAATTTAATAAAATATTACAAGAGGAATATACTAGGTTTGCAAAGTTCAAAGCTATTTTGAATGAGGATTCCCAAAACGAGGAGGAAAAACGAAGATTAAAGGAAGTTGATATTAAAACTTTTGCAAAACACATTTTAAAATTCGGTTCCAATCAAGAACGAAGGGAAATATTTACACTTATAAAGCAACCTCTTTATCTTAAGAATATGAAGTTATATTTAAACATAAATCACTGACGATTTTAGAATTCACCCTTATGATAAAATTACTTCATATGAAACTTGGTAAATTTCTTTTCTCAATGGCAAAAACGCCAATTGCTGATTACCTCGTTGGTACTACTTTCGAATCTTTAAGTGGCGCACTACCCGTGAATCGGGTATATGAAAACGACAAAGTGATTGCATTTTGGCATCCTAAACCATTCTGGGAGCAACATGTATTAATTGTTCCCAAAAAGAAGATAAAAAATATTATTTCACTTCAGGATTCAGATAGGGTCTTTGTAAACGAAGTGTTCAAAGCGGTAAAAATCATTGTCGAACAACTTAACTGGAAAGAATATACGCTTTTGGTTAATGGTGGAGATAGACAAGAAGTTAACCAGATGCATTTTCATTTGTGCACAGGAAAAGAATTAAATTAATTATAGTCTAAAAATTTGGAATTATTACTGTTGAGGAATCTTCCAATATGTAATACTCATCAAAACTTAGGCCATTACACACTTTTATTACCTCCCAGTTGCTCTCATTTCCAAAATAAAGCTTAGAAAGACACTTCAATGTTTTTTTAGTATTTTTATTATTAACAATATACTTAAATGTACTAACATACTGGGTTGCTTCTCTATCAAAAGGCGGTTCAAAAACCATTTCCCGTAGAGTTGGTTTTGTTATATCTCTAAGTTCAAAATGTAAATGCGGAGTAGGGCAAGCATCTCCAGTATCTCCAGAGTATCCAATCAAAACACCCTCCTTGACTATCTCTCCAAGTTGTACAAATATTTTGGACAAATGTGCGTACAAAGCTACAATGTTTCCGTTTCTTACACCTACAACATTGCCCATACCTATATGATTTTCACATCTAACAACTACTCCAGTAAAAGAGGCAAAAACCTCAGTACCTACGGGAAGCGGAAAATCCACGCCACAGTGTTTATAATCAAAGGTGGCATAAAACTCCTTATAAATAGGGTCATTCGAGGCATCCCTGCCGAATGGTTGGCTTATTGTGTGATCTTTTACTGGATAACGAATAATCATAAATAAAAGCTACTTATTGGTAGTTAAGAAAAAAGCAGGTTGATTAAGATTTTCCAGATATTTTAGCACGGCATCCTTAGCAGGTGCTGGAATAAAGGTTAAATCCTTTATTCTTTCGAGCTCTATCCACTCAACAGCGTATTTTTCGTGGTCAGACATCCTTTCTTTTTCAGGACCCCCTAAAGAAATTTCGGTTTCCGAAGTCTCACCAATAAAATAGAAGGCAAGTCTTGATTCTGTATCAACGTAAAAAATCAGTCTGCCCACAGCAACATCTATTCCACATTCCTCTTTAATTTCTCTTTTGCAGGTTTGTTCTATTGTTTCTCCAACCTCCCAACTACCGCCTGGTAGGGTATAAAAATCCTCTGCACCTTTGCCTTCATGCTTTCGCGGACCGAGATACTGGTGCATCAACAGGATTTTCTCATCTTTTACAATGACAGCACCTGCACGAAATCCTTTATTTCTATTTTCTAAAATTACACCTTTCATATAAGGCATTATACGTCAAAGCATTTGTTTTATGTATCTGAAGTGTTTTTTGTTGTCTATAAATATCAAGCCACTACAAGCTATATGTTATGGTCGGAACTTTGCACCTAACCTAGGGTCAGACGAGTCTGGAAATAGCAAAAATATAGTCAAAAATTAGCAGTAAAACTATGATAATTTATGGTAACCCAAACGAGTCAGTCGGAACTGCAAGCAAAAGCCTAGGGAGACGGAATGGTCGGAACTTCAAACATCTGGAGCGAGAGACGGGATTCGAACCCGCGACCTTCTCCTTGGCAAGGAGACACTCTACCACTGAGCCACTCTCGCGCTAGCGTCTCAAAGATTATATCATGTGAAGTCAGCAAAATCTTTGCTTTTCTCAAGGCTTTCAATTAGTTCGGTCATTCTTGATACCATGTCCTTATGAGTTACTATCATGGCGTCCGGCGTGTTTACAACAACAATACCGTCAAGTCCATATGTTGTGACAAGCTTGTGCTTGTCTTCATTTATAACAACAGAGTCATTAGTCCTGAGTGTAAAAACCCTACCCTTCTCGAGATTCTGAGCTGTCTTGCCTATCAATCCCTCCTTCAAAGCGTATAAGGTACCTGGATCTGACCAATGCATTCGTACACAAACAACAACGGCCTCACTATGGTCAATCTTTTCAGCAATAGCGGTGTCAAAATGGATTGCTTCAAGCTTTGGATAAAGTTTGTGCAGAGTTGCTGTTTCTTCAGCAGTACCGATTGATCTTTCAATTTGCATAAGTATCTTATACATATTAGGCTGGTAGTGCTTGAATAAAGATAGAAAGTTATCTACATCCCCAACGAAATACCCTGGATTCCATTTCCATTCCTGTGATTCAAACATCCTCACACACTCTTCAAGCGGCGGCCTGTACTTCCAACCTTTAAACTCGTATATACTCTCAGTTAAATTGGTACCGATACGAATCCAACCAAGATTGTTCTCTGCGTATCTTGGTTCTTCTGCAATCATCACCACTTTTTCAGGAGTCTTATATACTATATCTTTGCCAGTTTTTAAAGCATTCACGAATTCGTCGACATTTGCGATTAAATGGTCTGCCCACAGCAATGCAACCGGTCCACGGTAACCAAGCTTTCTCAAATTGATTAGAGCAAAGCCTACCGCAGGACCGACATCTCTTTTCATCGGCTCGGCAATTATGTTTGAAGTAGATATCTGGGGTAGTTGATCTTTAACAAGTGAAACATATTTTTCATTCGTACTAATGTATATGTTGTCGCTACCAAATGTTTTCTCAACTCTATCAACAGCTAACTGCAAGGTCGATTTTTGCTTCTTCTCACCGTTAAATATTTTTTTAAAATGCTTGGGAAACTTCTTCCTCGATAGAGGCCAAAACCTAGTACCTGTTCCGCCGGCAAAAATTATTATTTTCATATGCTGCACCTAATTGGTGGGCAGGACAGGACTTGAACCTGCACAGGTTTTACCCCACAACGACCTCAACGTTGCGCGTATACCAATTCCGCCACCTGCCCACTAGTTATAGCATTATAGCAAATCAAGCAAGTAACCAACAGATATGGTGCCGAAGGTGGGAGTCGAACCCACACTTCCTTGCGGAAACTGCCCTCTGAAGACAGCGAGTCTACCAGTTCCTCCACTTCGGCATACGTTCATTTTACTACATTTTAACTTGTTTGAAGGTAGTTAAGCTTTATATCTTTTGTAGATTCGTCCACTTCCCAATTTGCAATTAGAGATTTGTTCAATGATCTTTTAAAGATTCTGGTATAAAAGAAGATAAACACATAGAGTGTTAAATAGAGCGGATTATGTAAAAACTCAACAATAGTGCCTTTTATAATCGCTGAAAGCGGTAAGATATACTCTTTATTGAGATTACCAAACCGTCGGTATGATACCTGTTCATCCTGTGAATATTGGAATCTCGAGCTTTTCCTCAAATGCTCAAGTATGTTTTGAGGAGCCCTAAAGTATAATGGATAATCCCATAGGCAAACATACTTACCACCTATTCTTTTATTTTCAAAGTATAGGAAAGCATCAAGTGAAACACTATCAATCTCAACATGCATATTCTTAAGATACTCTGTCTTAAACGCCATAAGCCTACCTAAACATGCAAGGTAATTATCTCCATTATTGAAATTACGAGCAATTGAATTGCACAAAGTTGTAGCAATGCTAATACCACCCTCAAGCAGACTAGCAGGTTTAAGTGGTTGGTTTCTAACACCTACAAAGGTTACTCCCTCACAAGCTAACTCTTCAAGAACTTTTGAAAGTGTAAGTGGATGGAATAAGACATCATCTTGCGTGAGAATTATATAGTCTTCTGTTACAAGCTCTAAAATCTGTAATTGCTTAGCAAAAGCACTACTTTCATAAAGATTTTCTATTATTTCGACCTTCAGATCAGTTAGTTCGGCTATAATCTCATCAGTTAACTTTACACTATCTGCAACCACTATTACACGAAAATCTTTGACAACATGTTTAGCTAAGCGCAGTGACTTTATAGTTTCTACTAGCTGGGGATGACCGTAGCATGTTGTTATACCTACAGCAAAAGACGCAGGTTTAATATGCTGTTTATGACTATATAACTCAGGCATTGTGGTATTCTACTATACTTTTATAGGTTAGAGAAGTTTAAATAGTATTTCTATATAATACTTAGGTTATAGGGTATTACGTGACGTTTTAGCTTGTTCTGGTGAGGGCGGTGGGATTCGAACCCACGACCTGTCGGTTAAGAGCCGAATGCTCTACCACTGAGCTACGCCCCCATGAACCGTTCTATTCTAGCAAACTTAGGCGATTATTAAAGTACAACTCCCCTTCTTCTCTCCTTAAATGACCACAAAATGGGGATGAAAATTGAGGCAAAAATGATAATAGACAGTAAGATGTTAAAGTCGTAAAGTAGACCACCCTCTAGTGAAGAGCCCAACATAACAGACATGAATACATAAGGGAGCTTTGTTACAAAAGCTACAGACGAGAGTACAGTTGCTCTATACTCCGAAGAAATCTGTGAATTTATAATAACTGATAACCATGGATTACCAAGATTACCAAGAATGGATAGTAAAATGAGTGGTACAAACCCCCAAATGCCAAGACCTAGGGTTGAGATAAGTAAACAAGCACTTATACCGAAGCTTAACATTAATAGTCCATTACTATCCCCAAAAAGCTTTCTTAATTTATGTAAGTTATAAATCATTATCGCTGATAAGATATACATAATCGGTGTTAACACACCTAAAGCTTTTTCATTAAAGCCAAAGCTTAATGCCAATGCAGGTTTCAAGATTCCAAATTCATATACAAAGTAAATGCCAAGAATACTGAAAATACTTACAATGTATTTCCTAAGAGGTTTGGAAAAGAGTAGTTTTGAACCCTGCAGAAGTTGATGGATATAATTGTTAACTGTGAAGGTCTTTACCTCACTCAACGGCTCTTTAAGAGTTAGTGCTACAGCCAATCCTACTACTTGAGTCAAACCCCAAAATATATAGGGCAATCTTATATGTACTGCGTATAGTAAAGTACCTCCAATAAAGGTAGCTACTATGGTTGATAACAATATCAGAATACTTGTAATAGAAATAACGCTTTCATATTCCGCCTCTTGCTTTTCCTCTAACAAACTGTCATAACATAATGCCTCCGCAGTTCCAGAATAAAGTGCAAAACCTAGTTGGAAGAACAGCATACCTACTAGCAAATGAAACCAGCCCGTGGTTTGCGACATGATAAATATACCAAGGGCTGAGAATATATAAGATGCAATTATGGTATTTCTTTTGCCAATGATATCTGCTAAAGCGCCAGTAGGAATCTCAATAAACATACCAAAACCAAATGCTAAGGCATCGATTATGCCGATTTCCTCATAGGAAATGAATGTTCGCCAAAAGAATAACCAACTTGATTCTGCAAACCACAGATTAGTAAGAATAGTAAGAAGAAAATACTGTCTTATATTGCGATACTTTGAAAGACGCCTTATATTTCGTAAAAAAGTTAACAACACACAAATATCATAACATGAAAATTATGACCTACACTTGTATAAAATACCCTGTTTTCTCCTTGTGCAAGTGCAGTGCCTGAGCTGATTGCTGAATGAAATCATATGTACTCTCAGTGAAGGGTTTTTCTCTTAAATCTTGGATAAAGTCTTTTTGCTGTATTAATTTAATAAACCCATCGGTATAAACACACACCAGATCGCCACTCCGCAATTCAACTTCTCCCAGCTGCAAATAAGGTAAAAAGCCCTCTCTACCATCGAGTGCACCATAGCCATAGGAGGTGCCATTTACTACGTACTGATTGTTTCTCAGTTCTTTTCTCCAAAGCTTACGGGTTTGAAGATCGGACCAATCGTATATATTATCAAGAAAATGGGCTGAAGAATCTACATACGAACGAAGTATAGGATGATCTATGTAGTCACTTCCAAAAACTGAAATATAACAATCATCAAGTACGCCATATAGTAACGTATTACCAGTTATTGCTATAACTGCTACCGTAGCTGCTCCAATATCATAGCCATTTGTTTCACGCTTTTTATACCTATTACTCTTTGCATTAAATGCCCTAACTTTTAGATTTGCGGAGATAAATGCATCTTGCATTGCCGTGAGAGATAGCTTACTTTTTGTCAACTCATCGACTAACGAGTTACATATAATACCTGCAACACGACCTGAATCTGAAGGGACTGGATAGTTTCCATGTTCATCTAAATCATGTGTTACACCATCTGCAACCGCAAATACATTATCTCTACTAGCATATGCATCTTCAGAAACATGCTTAGCATTGGTAGTATTGGGCTCAAAATATAGCAAAGATTTTATCATTAATATATTGCTAGACTCCCCCATTAAGGAGTTGACAAATCCATAGCTCTTTAGACTTAATTTAAAATAATATGGTTAGACTTATTATGCCAATCTCTACTTGTCACTAGTTACTATGGCGCCCCCGGAGGGATTCGAACCCCCGACCCCGCGGTCCGAAGCCGCGTACTCTGATCCACTGAGCTACGGAGGCATAGTGTAAAATCAACCTATTATACTATATACTTAGCAAATGACTAAGTTAACCCATTTTATTGCAACTCATAAGACTCGGATTCAGTTTTTAGCTCCTCTACTCTATATTGCCTTTGTTGTCCTTACGTCACTTTATATCAATACTACACTAAAAAACACAGATATTGATATCAAAGAATTACCCGATGAAGAAAAGGTAGAAAGCCGTGATAAAAAAGACATAGATGTGCGTATTATAGTTATGGACATCAATAACACCATAGCAAAAGAAGTACTACTTCCCAACACCGACAATACCGATACTATAAATGAGGTTTTGGAGGAGGCTAGAGAACAAGGATTGCTATATTACGAACGTGTGAATTTCACTTACGGAACAGAACTAGAACAAGTACTGGATATTAAACTACCTCCTAACTATGACTGGAGAGTATTTTTTGGGACAGAAGACATAACTAATCGCATAGTCAAGATAGCCCTCATAGATAAAGACGACTTGAGAGAAATTGTGCTGCGTCCCATGTTAACAAACTAACTATTCAAAAGTTAACGCTTCAATCGGGTCTTTTTTCCCAGCTTTAATTGCAGGATATGTGCCAAAAACCGCACCTACAGATACAGAAAACACAAAAGCAATGATTATTGCATAGAGCGGAACACTTGCCTCAATATAGCTCTTGATCGAGGCGGTAAGCAAAAACGCCAGAAGTATGCCTATGAGTCCTCCGGCAACACTAATAATGATTGCTTCACTTAAAAACTGTATGACAATTACTCTGGGGGTAGCACCAACCGCTTTTCTAAGGCCAATCTCTTTTGTTCTTTCTGTTACAGAAACAAGCATAATATTCATAATCCCAATCCCGCCAACCAAGAGCGAAATACCTGCAATCATACCTATACCTGCCGTAAGTAATCCTAATATGTTTTGAAATGATGCCAGTAATTCGGATTGCGAAATAACTGTAAAGTCATCTGCCTTTAAATCTCGAAGAAGAGCCATCTCCATGATTTTACGTGCTTTAGTATCATCCTTGGGATCTTTCAGCTTGGCTGCAATATTGGAATAATTTTCTATCCCAAAAACTTCTTTAACAGTCGTAACTGGAGTTATAACACCTTGATCATATGACTGATTCTTTTTGGCTATTTCTCCTATAATGGTAAAAGACTCTTTATTGATCTTGATAGTCTTGCCAAGGGCTTTATCTGCACCGAAAAGCTCTTTTTTTGTCTCAACACCAATTAGTGCATATTTATTAGCTGCTTTCTCATCGGTTCGAGATATGTTTCTACCTTGGAGCACTTCGTAGTTGGTAACATTTATCGCATCATAATTAATCCCAATGACCGTTCCAAAGAATTCTTTGTCTCGGTACTGAATGGTGGCACCGGTTCTAATTGACGGCGAAACTGCCAGTATTACATCCGATGCATATCTTTTAATTAGTTCGACATGTTTTTCTTCAAGCTTATTTCTGGAAAAAGAATTGGACGGATCTGCCCTGAAGTTAAATCTGCCAGGAGCTACTAATAACAAATTAGTACCAAGTGAATTAAAACTATTTGCGATATAGTTTTGTACCCCGACTCCTAAAGACAACATGGATACTACTGCAAACACACCTATAATAACCCCCAACATGGTTAGGAATGAGCGGAGTTTATTTGCTCTAATTGATGTAAGAGATGTTAATAAGACTTCATTCATATCTAAGTGCCTCAATAGGTTCTTTCTTACTAGCCATGATAGCAGGATAAGTTCCAAAAATTACTCCTACAACAACAGAAAACAAAAATGATAAAAAGATAGTCATTGGAGGGACTTCAGTTTGAATAAACTGCGAGAGTCCAATTGATACTAAGTAAGCAAAGATTAAACCAACTATCCCGCCAAGTACACTTATAAGAACTGCTTCCATTAAAAATTGAAAAGCTATATCTATCTTAGTAGCGCCTAGCGCCATGCGAAGGCCAACTTCTTTGGTTCTCTCTGTTACTGTAACCAACATAATATTCATAATACCGATGCCACCTACTAAGAGTGAGATTGCAGCAATTGCTCCCAAGCCTGTGGTTAACAAACCTAATATTTGTTGTACAGTTGCTAAAATATCTTCTTGAGATAGAACTGAAAAATCATCTTCTTCGAGATCACGAAGTAAAGCCAATTCAACTTGTTTTTTTGCAATTTCCATAGGGGAGTCCTCTTTAAGCTTGAGTACAATGTAGGTGTAGCGCTTAATATCAAAGGTTGACTCAAGGGCTGTGTAGGTCGTAAGTATTTGATTATCATAATCAGGACTCTTCTCTTGAAAGATGCCAATGACATTAAAACTTTTTTCATTGATAACTATAGACCTGCCAATTGGATTAACACCAGCAAATAGTTCTTTGGCAACGTTAGGCCCTATAACTGCAAGTCTAGCTTTAGCAGTAACCTCACTTTTGGAAAAGAAGCGTCCTGTATCAATCTGATAATTAAAGATATTAGGCATATCATGCGTCGAACCTAATATCTCCGCAAGAAATGTTTTACCTTTATAGGTAACATCGTTATTCAAGTTAATACTTGGTACAGCGTATGCAACATACTCCATAGAATATTTATGTATTAAATCAACATGTTTTTTGCCAAGTTTATTGCGTGTTAAAGACAGCGCAGGATCTCCACCCACATTTGATCTTCCAGGAGCGACAAAGAGAAGATTAGATCCTAACTGATCAAACTCCCCTTTAATATAGTTTTGAAAACCTCTACCAAGAGAGATAAGTGTAACAACTGAAAAAACACCTATAATAACACCAAGCATTGTAAGAAAGGCTCGGAGTTTATTTGCAAGTATAGAAACTACAGAAGTTGATACGCCTTCTGCAAACTTGGAAAGCATTAAACAATTTCCCCATCCCTAATGACAATCTTGCGCTTGGCAATTTGCGCTAATTCATCATCATGAGTTACAAGAACTATAGTCTTACCTAATGCATTTAGTTTTTGAAATAAGTGCTCAATGTCTTCTCCAGTTTTCGAGTCTAAATTACCGGTAGGTTCGTCTGCAAAGATGATGGAAGGATCATTCACAAGTGCTCTGGCTATAGCTACTCGTTGTTTCTGCCCTCCTGATAATTCATTTGATTTATTTAATTTGCGTTCGGATAGTTCAACAAGTGCAAGCATTTCTTCAGCCTTCTGCCTCCATAAGTTTCTTGGCACCGATGAGTACTTTAACGGTAAAATAACATTATCAAGTGCTGTGGTTCTAGCTAATAGATTGAATGATTGAAATACAAATCCAATTTCTTTATTCCTAAGACTGGCTAGTTCTCTTTCTTTTAGGCTTGAAACTAGTCTGTCATTTAAATAAAGTTCCCCTGTAGTCGGTGTATCTAACAGCCCTAGCATATGCATGAGTGTGGATTTACCGGATCCTGATTTGCCAACAATAGCTACAAATTCACCTTGGTTAATTTGCAGTGAAATGTTTTTGACAGCGGTAATATCGTTTTTACCGATTTTATATAGTTTAGAGACATTTTTAGCCTCAATTACTTTTTGCATAGCGAACCTTCAAACCTTCAACAGGTTGACTGTCTTGAGCTGGTATTACTAATGTTAGTCCACTGATATCAGTTTTGACTTCAGTATAAAAGTCTCCCTCCAGACCTATCTCTATCTTCTTCTTTTTTAAAATGCCCTTGTCATCTATCCAAAGAAAATAACCAGAATCGTCTTCATTGAGTAAATCAAAGGCAATAGCAGTAACTTTTTTTGAAGTTTCATCAATCTTGACAGTAGCATCACCCTTCATCCCTAACAAAATTGGTTTATCTGAATCAGTGATAGCAATATTTACTTCAAAATCTCCAGTTTCTTGAGCAAAAAGAGGAAGAGCTGAAACCTCACCACTAAAGGTTTTGTCTTTATAGGAATCAAGTGTCAGCTCGACACTATCCCCAACACTAAGCAGTCCAAAATCTTCTTGATCTATTAACACCTCAAAAACCAAACTAGATAGATCCGCAACGCGGACAACAGGTTGTCCCGTAGCAGCTACCTCATTTTGTTCTTTTAGTACGTCCACAACAGTCCCATCTATCGGAGAAGTTATGCGAAGCCTAGAGAGAGCATTGAGTGAAGAAGTGTAATTTGCAGTTGCCCTACTAATATACTCATCAAATCGACGAACATTCGCTTCATATTCATTTTCTCCCCCGACAGATGAGCGCTTAGTATCATACAATTCTACATAGATATCTTTGTCACGTTTTGCGATATCAAGCGTATCTCGCAGAGCTTGGATATCGTTGTATTCCGAAAGATTAACCGCACTGGCCAGTAACATGCCTTGAGTAACTGGATCGCCTTTTGCTACAGAGAGCTGATTAATTCGGCCTGTTCCTTCAAAGGCTAAATCATAGAGATACTTTGAAGTGACTTCCCCAGATGCTGAAATTGTTTTGGCAATAACTTGTTTCTCGCTTGAAGCCTTTTCTACCGTGATAGATTTTGACCGTGTTTTCGAAGAGATAAACACAGCTAAGACAATTAGAACTAAAGGTATTATAAATAAAAGTAACTTTTTCACATCTTATATTATACATTTGCAAAGACATTCTTCCAAGGCGTATTATTTAGACATGATTAAAGAGTTAGCGCATGAACACCATCCTGTAAAACACGTAAAAAGGTTCAAATACGCATTTAAAGGTATATTTCACGCACTGCTTAATGAAGCAAATTTTAGAGTTCAAGTACTTTATACGATTGTAGTTATCTATGCAGGGATGTATTTTAGTATTTCAGCAACCGACTGGGCGCTGCTAGTACTCTCTTTAGGGTTTTTACTCTCTGCAGAAATGGTAAATACAGCTGTAGAAAGTGTTATTGATCATGTTATTCATCACTACGATGAAAGTGCACGGATTATCAAAGACTTATCCGCAGGGTTTGTTCTAGTTACGGGCATATGTACGTTGATAGTAAGTATCATAGTCTTTTCCCCGTATATGCTTGTGTACTTCTAGGCGATATCTAGTATAAAGACTTCATTCATAGCTCTAGTAACAGCTACAAATGCGCTTTTTGCCTCTTTAAAGCTTGTAATTTCAGCAAGATTAAGCCCTAGTATGTATATTTTACTAAACTCAAGCCCCTTAACGTCGTCAAATTTAGTTAAATAAATGCCTTTTGGAATATATCTTATCTGCTTATCAGCATCTAGCTTGATAAAGTGATCATTGTTTTGTAGCAGTTTAGAAAGTTCTCTATCAACATCAGCGTACAGTGTCTCATCGTAAACAATAACTCCTATACTTTTGGTTAAGTGCTCAAGATCTAATTTAACTCGGTCTACTAAACTAGTAACGAGGGCTTGAGCAGTTGGATAAGTATTGCTGGTTGGGGTGAGTCCGTGTCTTTCAATTGGGATCGGCAAGTAGGTTGAGGTGTACGGGGAAAGTATTGAGTTTGCAAACACTATTATTTCCTTGGTGCTTCTATAATTTGTAGTTAATTCAAAAAGTTTAGCATTGCGTGCTTCTGTAATAGAGGATTGAATATCAGCCCAAGTAGTAAGACCGGCCTCCTCATAGGACTGATTGAGATCTCCAAGAATGCAAAATCTCCCAAAGAGTACAAACTTATTAAGTACTAAGTATTCAAGGATTGAGAAGTCTTGCCCTTCATCGACAACACAATACTCAAACTTCATAAATTTTTCAAAACCATAGACTTCAGTGTAAAGAACAACAAAAAGGATAGTTTGATCGTAATTAAGGATCTTTTCCTCATTAAGTCCATAAGTTTTAAGCATTTGCTGATATTCAGTGGTAAGCATGTGCTTAACTCTCGCTACACTCGTCATAACCTTTTTTAAATTCTTAATATTTTCTTTATGCATTTCTTTCTTTAGCGTATTATCAGTTTCTTTTATAAGTTCTTTCTGTAAGATAATTTCTTCATTCAATTCCCCTTCTACCTCAGCTATATTTGCAAATACGGGGTTTTTTAAACTGTAGACAAACCCTCCGTAACTGGCAAATTTAGGGTCTCTAAAAATTGTAGCTAGTCTTTCCTGCGCATGTGCGTGCAGTGTGGCAATAGTGTCACGCATCTCTGCAATATACTCAGGAGTGTAAAGTGTTAAATCAGAAGGCAAATCAAAATCAAATTTCAGTTTGATGCCTTCTTTGTATAGGAATTGAATAAGTAAATCTTTAACTGTTTTATAGTTAATATCAAATATGCCTAACTTAGGAAATAACGTCGATAAGTAACTGACAAGGATTTGATTGCGAGCAATTAATATTGATCTGTTAGCATGTATCAAATCTGGAAAGTTAAAAAAGATGTGTGCCAGTTTATGAATTGCAACGGTACTTTTCCCGCTACCAACACAACCCTGTACGATACAAGTTTGACGTGGGTCTGATTCAATAATATCCAGTTGGCCTTCCTGTATAGTTTCAATGATGTCTTCAAGTGTTCCCCCAGTCCGGCTCTCAATCTTGCGAGATATTTGTGATGAGTCATCAAATTGCAGGTCATTGTTATAGAATTTAACTAACTCACCTGCATCAATTTCATAGGTTCGTTTAAGTGTCAGGTCATAGGTATAGGTTTCGGTTTCAGTTTTGTATGAGACGTTTTTTTGTGGATACCTGTATTTATAGAAGATGGATGCAATTTTAGTTCGCCAATCTGTAACTAAAGGTACTTCATTAGCCATTACCCCGAATTTTCCTATGTAATATGGCTGGGTTGAGGAAGCGTCCTTTAAATCAATCCGCGCAAAGTAGGGTTCTTTCTCCAGATACGCAAGTTCCTCAAGTTGCGCATATTTATCAGGTAAGTTAAACGAAGCATTAGACTCATTGAGTCTTTGCAAAGCAACTATTAAATCCATACCTCCTTCTGCATCCCTTCTTAGTTCGGTGAGTTTCTCAAGTGTTATTGCACCCATTGATGTGAGTGCGTTTTCCAAGCTAGTCTTGCGCGACTTAATGAACTCAACAGTCTGCGCTAGTTTTGTCTTTTCTTGCTCTAAATCAATAGTTGTCATATGTAAATCCGGCTTTTGCAATAAGTATCACGTATTCTCCTCTGGGAGAAGCGTTTTCAAAACACTTTATTATATCTGATATATAGCCAGAATGCACACTTTCATGTGCTTTAGTGAGTTCCGAACAAACAGAGACAACACGATTCCCAAAAAGAGTATGTAGAGTGTTTAAGATAGCAAGAACTCTATAAGGCGATTCATACACTATAAGCGTCGCATCAGATGCTATATGAGGGGTTAGGGTTTTAAGTATATCTTGCTCTTTCTTTGGCAAAAAACCAAGAAAAGTAAACTGGTCTGTGGGTAAACCCGAAATACTCAAAGCAGCAATAAGTGCGGATGGTCCAGGGACAGATATGATGTTAGTAAAGCCATTGCGTCTTAAGTCATTAATGAGTTTAAAACCGGGGTCTGAAATAAGTGGCGTACCAGAATCACATACTAGGCAGAGTGTTTTAGCATGCAATAGGTCATTTAATATCTTTAGAAAAATACCTTTATGGTTCTGATCTCGGTAAGAAAGTTGTGGTTTGGAGATCTGGAAGTGGTTAAGGAGTTTTTGTGTTTCTCTCGTGTCTTCACTAAGTATGAGATCACAGGTAGTTAAGACATGTAGGGCACGTTGGGAAATATCTTCCAAGTTACCTATCGGAGTCGCCACAACATATAAAACCCCATGTTCCATCGCAGTATTCTACAGTAGTCACAACCTAGATGTCAAAAGTGCTCGTTAGTTATTCGAATATCTTATCTGCAAAGGCCCAGAATGCGTCATTACCACCTAATTCAGCAGCACATTCAGCTGTGTAGGCATACTTATTGGCATTAGGATGGAAATCTAGCGGAAAGTGCCTATAAACCCATTGTAAATCGTTTGGATAAGTATCCAAAGCTTGTTGAGCAGAAGCATGGAATTGTTGACAGAATGGACACTCAAAATCAGAGTACTCGATCAATGCTATTTTTGCATCTCTGTTACCTTTTACCCAGTCTTCAGCAGTTACTTCAGGGATCTTTGTAGGATCTATTTCTGAAGCATTTGGCGTTGCAGGGGTATCATTTTCTCCAGTTAGAACCTCATCAATTGCAGTTTTAATGCTTTCAAATGGGACCGCACCTGGAAGTACTCGAGATTTATTAGTTTCTCTGTTTATAACTAAGACTGCTGGTGTACCTTGAACATTGGCTGCTTTACCCGCCGCGGCTTGATCTGCAACTTTTTGCTTATATTTGTCCGATGAGGCACAAGCTTCGACTGCACTGTAGTCAAGATCAAGTCCTGTTACAATTGCCTCTAAGTCAATTGCTTTAGCAGGTTGTTGCGGAGCTTGAGGTTGGGCCGGAGCATTATTATTAGCCGCTACATTTGACGGATTAGCTTTCAGATATTTATTCTCAGAAAACATGGAACCAAAACCAAATGAGGTAATAGCCAGAAGAACTAAAAGGAAATAATAGGTATAATTACATGGTTTATTATTTTGTGTCATAGTTCTTAACATACTTAAAAAGTAATAACTAGTCAACAACTTAAATGACAACTAAAACTACATTTAAAGAAAAATTTAAAATGATTACAGGACTAAATGATGAAGTTGTCACGCAACTATTATCTTATTCCCATAAATCAATACTAGTGCTCAATACTCTTAAAGCCAACTGGCAAGAAGTTCTAGATGAAGTACACAAGCATGCAACTTTAATTCCCATTGCTGATAACAAATATTGTTACAGTATTGAGTCAGGGAAAGATCGTGTAACCGCACTGCCGTTTTTTAAAGACGGTAATTATTACATCTTAAATTACTCAAGTTTGATTCCCCCTTTGGTTTTAGATGCACATGCTAGTGACTATGTGCTGGATATGTGTGCGGCTCCAGGAGGAAAAACTTTTATGATTGCTAGGGAAACAGATAATCAAGCGCAGCTATACATCAATGAGGTAGATAAGCGGAGATTTAATAACCTTAACTCACTACTTGCACAGTTAGATGTTAGCGTCACGCAAGCCTTTAACACACCTGCTCAAGGACTCATGTATGTCACTCCTCAAAAGTTTACTAAAATACTAATTGATGCACCGTGTAGTGCTGAGGGTCTTATCAATTTGGCAAATACAGACTCACTCAAGTACTGGAGTCAGAAGAAAGTTAAGCAGTTAAGAAATTTACAGAAGAAAATTGTAAATTGTGCCTATGAGTTGCTTGCCGAAGACGGTGAGCTTGTTTATTCAACTTGTACCTACTCTCCAGAGGAAAATGAAGAAGTGATTGCTTACCTGCTAAATAAACATAAAGATTTAAGGGTTATGGCTATCGATACCAAATTGATCAAAGAAAATTTTATACCAGCGTTAATTTCTTGGAATAATACTCTCTTTACAGAGGACATTACAAAATGTATTAGAATTCTCCCAACTGACTTGTTTGAAGGCTTTTTTGTTGCGAAGCTAAAAAAACTTAAACATTAATGCTTACAATTTTGTTTTTGATGTAGAGAAATTTCTTAGTTGTTGCTGGACTTGCATATTTAACTACTTCAGGCAAAGCATACACTTGCGCTTTGATCTCATCTTCTGACAAGTCTCTTGCTATCGTTAACGTAGCTCTAACTTTACCGTTTATTTGTATAGGTAGTGCTAGTTGTGCAGCTTGGGTAAGTTCCTCTAAGAAAAGCGGCCATGTTTGTAAGTGAACACTATTTTCTTTCCTCCACTTCTCATAGCCATTAAGCTCCTGCCAAATCTGTTCTGCAACAAAGGGTGTAATAGGAGCGATGACTTTGCTAAATTCTTTCCATATCTCGGTACTAAGCTCTTGTTGAGTCTTACAAAAATTAACAAAAATCATGATTTCTGACACCGCACTATTCATTTTCAACTCTTCCATCATCTTGGTAATGTTTTTAACCATTTTGTGAAAAGCTTGGAGTAGCTCAAGAGAAGGACTGGTTTCTGTTGTCCTATCAGTTAATTCGTAAATGGTTGAAATAACTTTGTAGCAGGCTTTAATACTTTGCGGATTCCATGGATAGGTAGCATCATAAGGCCCTAAGAAGCACAAAACCATCCTCGCAGCATCTGCACCATAGCTATCCATTAAATATTTGGGATCGACTGTAAATTCAGGTCTTGATTTGGACATCTTTGTTCTATCCTCACCAAGTAGTATGCCCCCACTCATCCTAAAGTTAATCGGTTCATCATTGGGTATATACCCCATATCAAACAGTGCTTTATACCAAAACCTAGTATAGAGTAAGTGTGCAGTCGTATGCCCAGCATCACCATAGTACTTATCTACAGGCAGCCAATACTTCATTTTCTCCATACTGCAAAACTCGCTAGCATTTGCAGGATCAAGATACCTAATGTAATACCAATTTGACCCTGCCCACGTAGGCATGACATCACACTCCCTTTTGGCCGGCTTACCATCTTGATCGACTGTATTTGCCCACCCCTCAAAATCACTTAATGGAGGAAATTCTTTAAAGTCTGCGGATGCGTCCCTTAGTTCTGGTAACATTACGGGCAAATTATAATCAGCTTGTATCTCTCCATTTTCAGTATAAATTAAAGGTATTGGTTCTCCCCAGTATCTTTGTCTGGACCAAATAGTATCTCGTAACTTATACGTGGTTTTATGCTCCCCCATGCCATTGGCTTCTAACATAGCGGTGATCTTGGTCCGTGCAAGAGTTGACTGCATACCAGTAAAACTAGCCGAATTAATCAATTCTCCTTCACCTACATACAAAGAAGTCTCCCTGTCTGGTTTTGTTATAACTTCAGTTATCGGAAGTGCATAGTTTTCTGCAAACGCATGGTCTCGTGGGTCATGCGCAGGTACTCCCATGACTACACCGGTACCAAAATCAGCTAACACATAATCTGCAATATATATTGGTATGGCTTGACTAGTTAAGGGGTGAATGGCGTGGACACCTTGAATAAGTACTCCAGTCTTTTCTTTTGTTTGACGGTCCATTTCCGATAAACCTGTAGCTACTTTGATATATGTCCTCAACTCTTCTTTGTTTGCTGCGCTGTTAAGCAATGAGTTTATATTTGCATGTTCTGGGCAAATAGCTAGAAAACTAACGCCGTAAATAGTATCAACCCGAGTAGTAAAGACCACAAGCTCTTTTGAGTCTGATGTCTTGAACTTGACTAAGGTCCCATCCTTTTTCCCAATCCAGTTGATCTGACCCTGCTTTACATAATCCATGTAATCAGTTTTAGCTAAATCGTCTAGCAGTCTTTGGGCATAGTCAGTAATCTTAAGTACCCATTGGTTAAAGTTTTTTCTTATAACAGGATAAGATCCTCGTTCAGAGATCTTATCTCCTTGTTCATTGGTTAGAACTTCTTCATCCGCTAGCACTCCCAATTCTTTACACCACCAAACCGGCATCTCTCTTTGCTTGACTAAGCCTTTTTCCCACAACTTTAAAAACATCCATTGGGTCCATTTATAAAATTCTGGTTTGGAGGTATTAATTTCTCGTTTCCAATCGATGGCATAACCCATGAGCTGCATCGCTTGTTTATAATCGATTTCAGCTTGAGCAATTACTTGTTGAGGAGTTGTTTTTGACTTGATAGCAAAGGTTTCCGCAGGCAGACCAAAAGAGTCCCAACCCATAGGAAAGAGAACATTATAGCCCTGCATTCTAAGTAACCGTGAATAGACTTCAGGGATGGTATACCTCATCATATGCCCAGCGTGCAGGTATTTACCTGATGGATAAGGCAATTCGGCAAGAATATATTTCTTTGGTTTTGGTGAAAAGTCTACAGCCTCATAAATATTGTCTTCATACCATTTATGACGCCAGTTACTCTCAATATCAAGATGTTTATATACCCTAGTGTTTGCCATTTGTAAAAATGGGATTATTTAAGCTTACTAACCTCTTTGTGAAGAGTCCTTTTGCGTGCTACAGGGTTATATTTCATAATCTGAAGCTTATCAGGTTTATTTATCTTGTTTTTTTGGGTTACATAGGTTCTGCGTCCTGTTTCGACACATTCCAACCCTATTAAAATTCTGTTGCCTTTTTTTCCAGCCATGGGGGTATTGTAGCACATACCCCTGCAAAATTTACACTAGTTAATACTTATACCAAAAATATTGTAAAATGGGTCTATGATTTCATTCTGTATCCCAGCTAGAAATGAGGAAAAGAATCTGCCCCAGACGATTAAATCAATCCAGAAGGCTTGTGCTAAAGCTGGTGTTGCTTACGAGGTTATTGTTTGTAACAACAACTCGACTGATAACACCCAGAGTGTTGCCCAGAGACTAGGTGCAAAAGTAGTAACCCTAGAAGAGCCAAATATCTCAAAAGCACGCAATACAGCTGCGCGTGCTGCCAAAGGCGATATACTAATCTTTGTTGATGCCGATACAGTACTGAAGGATACAGTAGTTGAAGAAACAGTCAGTGCATTAAACTCTAAAAGATACTTTGCAGTAACACAGATTGTAAGACATAAGAAATATCCAAGTGTGGCAAGTTATGGGGTGTGGTTTTACAACTTTATTACACTTCTTACGGGCATAGGCAGTGGACACTATATGGGCATTAATAAAAAAGATTTTAAGCAAGTAGGCATGTTTGATGAAGAGGTCTATGCATATGAAGACATGCTTTTTTATAAGAAAATACGCAAACTCTTTGGAGCTAGAAGTATAAAAGTTATTACTAAAACCGGCTTTACCAGTTATCGTAAATATGAGGATGGCCATAATTTAAAGAAATTTCTACTAGGAGTTATAGGCACACTGCTTAATTTCAAAGTTGCCAGAAATAGAGATAATCTTGAATATTGGTACGGTAAACCTAAACAAAAGACTAGAAAATACAAAGTAAGTAAGGCGTTCTTTATTATTATAGCGTTAGCCCTTATGCTAGATGCTTATTTTCCCTATATAGCATATTTGCAAAACCCCGAGTTTAGAAATATTGCAACACTTAGTCTTTTTTTACTTGGAACATTTATTTTGATTTCAGATCCTAAAGAACTACTCCTTATACCACTGCTATTTTTTCTTGATTACATTGCCCTTGAAACTGGCTTTCCTTTTGGCAGGTATAGTTACAATCCAGATCTGTTAGCTTTCTTAGGTATTCCATTGTTTATACCTTTTGCACGGTTCATCTTAATTAAAGGAGCCTACATAGGCATAAGAACTATTCTT
The DNA here is from genome assembly GCA_964563965.1 of uncultured Candidatus Saccharibacteria bacterium. Classification (GTDB taxonomy): domain Bacteria; phylum Patescibacteriota; class WWE3; order UBA101185; family UBA10185; genus CAZCAQ01. Next base: position 13,400 of record CAZLZI010000002.1, on the reverse strand, counting down.
GGATCCTCTTTGTTTGTTGCTTGTTTTGGTATTGTCTTAGAACTTTTCGCCCTTAAGAACGGGTTATGGTTTTGGGATAAGCAAGGCTCCTCCTCACTCTTGCCTGCCCCACTTAGTAGTTATCTAGCCAGTTTCTTTGTTGCTGTCTTACTTATCACCCTTATTAAAACATTTACTAAAGCCAGAAGAAGTGACAAATATTATGGCGGACTAACACTTCTTGCCATTTTGTACTATATAACACTTGCGTTATATGCAACTCCAGGAGGACTTTTGGGCCACATACTAATTGCTACTTACATGTGTCTAGCTTTAGTAAATGCCATAAAAGAAGTATAATAACCGCGATGAAATTTGATTTAGGCTATACATTATCAGCAGACGCACTTAGTGCTAAAGCACTGGTGAAACAGTTTGTTTTGCTATTTGAACCTTACTTTGCAACAAATCTTGCCGAAGAAGAGTCTTATGCAAAAACGCAACACAATCAAGACTGTTTTGCTACATTAAATTTTTATAACCAAATTGCAATCCGAGGTGGTAAGAGAATACGAGGTTCTCTTGCATATTATACTTATAGAATGCTAGGGGGGAAGACTGATGAGGCTGCTCTGGAACTTGCTCGGGCTATCGAGATGATTCATGCTTATCTGCTAATAATAGATGATTTTACCGATAAATCTGCAACCCGCAGAGGTGGTCCTACTGCACATGTATTAGCAGAAAGTTACTTTAATACCCACGCATTTAACCGAGTAGACCCGTATCATCATGGAGCTGCCATGGCCATAACTGCTGCCCTTTTGCAACTGCACCGAGCGGAAGAAATACTCCTTGCACTAAACACCTCCGATGACATAAAAATTAAGCTTGCCCTAAACTTAAATTCTAAGATTGCAACTACAGCTTATGGGCAAATAACTGATGCTTTTAATTCGCTCAAAGACGAAGTACAAGAACAAGATGTTCTATCTATGCTTGAATGGAAAACCGGAGTTTATACTTTTGAAAACCCCTTACACAGCGGTGCTTTACTGGCGGGTGCAAAAGAAAGTGATCTTGCAGTCCTATCAAAGTATGCCATTCCTGTAGGTATTGCCTTCCAAATACACGATGATGTCATTGGCATGTTCGGCGATAGTGAGTTAACGGGCAAATCAGATAAAGATGATTTGATGGAAGGCAAAATGACACTGCTTATCCAGTACGCACTTAAACATGCTAGTAACCAGCAATTACACATCATTCACACATATCTTGGAAAAAAAGACTTAACCGATAACGAACATGCGCAAGTACAGCAGGTGTTACTAGACTGTGGTTCCTTTGACTATTCAAAAACTATGGCGAAACAACTCGTAGCAAAAGGGAAACAAGTATTAGATACAGCTCCTACACACTGGGATACTACCGGCATAAATTTCTTAAAAGGGGTAGCGGACTATGTTATTCAACGTAGCAATTAGTTAGCTATCATCATCAACCAGAGCTATCACATCTTTAATATGGACTATGAGTGTTTCATCACCTTCTCCAATGTGCTTTTCTCCGACTTTTGACTTTACTAAATGTTTTCCAAGTGTGGTATCAATTGAAATGACCCCATTTGTATAATCTGAAATGGTTGAGTTAATAAGATACCAACCTTCATTCCCATCAAGCATAAGTCTTACCGCACTTGGCTCTGTTACTGTATCAGATGGGCGTTGTTTTTTACTTTGGAGAGAAAGTAGATGTTCAATCTTTTGGGTTAAATCCGCCAGTTTGTCTTCAATTACTTTGAGTGTTGTTTCTAGTTCTGTTCTGCCAGTGGGAAAACGAGATTCCATGGCGCTATCGCTTGAGCCAAATTTAAGAAGTGTGTTTGTATGCTCATGCTGAATAGAACTTAATTCATCGGTATATTTTTCAATGAGTTGTTGGATATCAAACATTGGGCAAATTATACACCATTATAGTGTGCACAAAAATACCTCAAGTAGTCTAAATTAGCATTAGGCTATATAATGCACTTATGGCAAATAACAAGATCAGGCAATACAAGAAAGATATGGAGTTTTCCTATACGCTAGGTGTTTATCCAACAATAGAGCTGTTAAAACACGCCCCGCACAGGGCCATGCAGGTATTTATCTCACCAAACGGAGATCGAAATGAGGGAATTTCCTATATTAAAGAATTATGTAAAAAACACGGGATAACCGTAGATGTTAGTGAAAGAGTCTTCAACGTAGTAGCGGATAAAACAAATATATACGCAGTTGGCGTATTCAAAAAGTTTAAATCAGAGCTTAAACCAAACGAAAACACAGTAGTTTTGTATAAACCGGCAGATTCAGGAAACTTGGGTACTATTATTAGAACCATGCAGGGCTTTGGCGTAAACAATCTAGCAATTATTGAGCCTGCTGTTGATATCTTTAATCCCAAAACTGTGAGAGCCTCTATGGGGTCAGTTTTTACTATCAACTTTAAATATTTTCGAAGTATGGAAGAATTTATTAGGTCGAATAAAAACAGCATGTATCTATCAATGATCGGAGCTAAAGAAACAGTTGATAAACTAACAATTGCTGCCCCTTGGGTCTTGGCATTTGGCAGTGAAGCAGAAGGCCTGCCTAAGCAATTTGCCAAACTAGGTACTCCATTTACCATCCCGCAAAAGAAGAATATTGATTCCTATAACTTAGCAGTCTCAACAGGCATCTGCCTTTACGAATTTACCAACTAACTATTCATACCTCAGAGCATCTAATGCTGAGATTTTCTTTGAGCGACGTGCTGGAAATATACCAGTAAATATCCCTACAAGAGTTGAGAGGATCATAATAGTTACTACAAAAGTAAAGGGGATGTGTGAAATATCTAAAAAACCTTCTCCTTTAAACACAGCCATGGTGGACAAAACTAAGCTAAGTGTTTTACCTAGTAAATAACCAACAAGTAAACCAAAAACACCTGCCCCTGTTCCCATAATGACTGATTCTGTTAAAAACAATTGCTGGACTTCCGCAGTTGTCATACCCAATGCTTTCATCAAACCCACCTCTCGTGATCTTTCCAAAAGTGAGACTGTAAGCGTATTGAACATACCCAGAGATGCAACAATTAAGGCAACCATACCCATAATACCTAGCACGATCCGCAAAGTACTAAATAGACTTGAGATCTGCTCAACTGTATCGGAAACCGATCTACTAGAAAAACCAATCGCATCAATTTTCTTACGGACATCTGATAATTGTTCTGTTTCATTCACCACAACTTTTACTTGTGAGAAGCTTGATGTCCCTAAAGATCTAAGATCAACTAAAGCAACATAAAATAATGGCGTTGAATCATCAGGTACTACAGCAACAATTTCATATTCAACATCCTCTGATTCTATTCTTTGTTTGGAGTCCGCTACTAGAGAACTTGGAATAATAAATGAGGTTTTAAATCTTTTTCCAATAGCTAGATTCTCATCAATATTAAGAACCTTGATGGCAGCTCGATTTACTACCGCTTGTTTTACTGCCGATGAATGCAGGGGCACTCGTTTTACATCTGTATCTTTTTTATCCGCATTAGGATCAACAATTCTAACCCAATCACCTTCATCAATAATAACTGTATTGGCACTTGGCGAAGTTTCAGCTGCAAGAATATCACCTGCAAGAATTGAGCTCGAGGTACCTAAGACTGTTCCAAGAGAAATAGAATTTGACACATCAGCTTTCATATTTACCACAGCCATATAGCCTTCTCTTATCATTTGTTCTCCACTTGCATCTTGTACTTCAAGATATTTACCATCCACACAAGTGAGTTCTTGGTCATCACATGCTTTTTCTTGCCACAACGCAACACTACTTTTTACCCAAAGCCCTAAATCCTCACCTTGTTCATTTTTTACATATGTCCCTGTTGGTGTATCTGATTCGTAACTCTCTCCTATTATTGCTTCCCCAAATTGAGTACCTTTAAGCTTTCGAGTATAGCCAAGTACAGCACCAGAAGGTGATGGGGTTGCTCTGACTCGAATCCATTTATTAGCATCCAGCTCAATTTCAGCTTGCCCTAAAGTTTCACCCAAAATAAAGCTGGTCTTGGTAGATGCCCCTGCAACTTCTCCTTGAGGATTAGTATCAACATTTTTGACTTTTATAGATAAGTCATTGCTTAAAAAGATTTTACCTTTAACAGGTTTGATAGCCGATTTTTCAAGATAGCCTGTTGTAACACCATAAACAGCCATATCTGTTACTGAGTTCTTGTAATTAACGCGCCCTACTGCTGCAATAACCGGTAAAACATCCGAGACGTTAGTGAACTCTTTAATATCAGCTATTATTTTGTCATCAATTTTAACTTTCGAACCAGCTTGCGGGGTTATTTCAGCTTGTTTTAATTCATCAAGCCGAGCAACTCTTGAGATAACAACATTTTGCAAACCATACCCGATCGAAACTAGAAAGACGATAGCTCCAATACCTATAGAAACACCACCGATGGTTACCAAAGTCCGTGTTTTTTTTACCAGCATATTTTTCATAGAGAGTTGGATAAGATCTGTTCTACTGATTTGATCTGTCTTTTTATCAACCATCTTTGTTATCTTTGTTACATGGCCCAAGAAGGCTGTCTGAAATTTCGAAACAGGAAAGAAAGGAAAGACTCTTAGTTTGCTAAGTAAGGCAATAATGCTAAATGAAAAAACATTGAGCAGGATCAAAATATTATAAATAACAAATTCCCGGCTCATGTCTTTTATACCGCGCAGCAGTACAAAGATGTTAAGGGGTGCTTTAATTATTCGAAGTAGAAGATTGAGCAGCCTCATCAGCTATGGTCCTTTTCTTGCCTAAAAAACTACCTTGAAACTCTTCTTTTTCTTGACCTGAATATATCCCTGCAATTGTTCCGTCAAACACTTTAATCGCAGTTTTTGCATACTTTAAATATTCTAAATCATGTGTAACCATTAAAATAGTCTTGCCTTTGTTATTAAGATCCAGTAGTTGCTGCATCAATGCCTGACCCGATTCAAAATCTAAATTACCTGTAGGTTCGTCTGCAATAATGATATCAGGATCAGTAATGAGTGCACGTGCCAATGCAATCTTTTGTTGTTGACCGCCTGAGAGTTCAGTTGGCAGATAATGTGCCCAATTCTGCAACTTCAAATCAAGTAACAAGGTACTTGCTTTCATAATAGCGCTGACTTTATCCATACCTAATAGCAATAGAGGGAATGCAATATTTTCAATTACAGTAATAGATTTTATCCAATTAGGTTGCTGGTAAACCATACCTACATGCCTTTTTCTAAACTTAGACCTGTCATCTTCATTGCCTAATTTATAGATATCGTTTTCAAGAATATAAACCTCGCCAGCAGATGGAATTTCAAGTCCTAAAATCATATGGAGGAGTGTGGATTTACCTGACCCAGATGCTCCAACTATAACGGCAAAGTCCCCAGTGTTTATTTGGAACGTCACACCTTTTATAACCGGTATATCTTGAACTCCTACTCTAAAAGATTTTTGTAAGTTTTCTACTCTTATGACTGCAGGCATTAGTATTCAACTCCTTTTAGAAATCCAAAGACTTCGCCAAGATTAGTAATTACAAGGTTAAGTGCATTCTCCGATGCTTTTGGTGTTATAGTAACTGTATCAACGGATGTAGCAGTATTTCCAGCTTTATCTTTTGAGCTAGCTCGCAAATGGTAAACTTTAGAGGTATTAAGATTTGAGATAACTACAACATGGTTAAAGGTTAAATTTTTATCTTCTTGAGATTTTTGTGAATAGGTAGACCCAGTCCCCTCTCCAAACTCAACCTGTGATGTTGCAGGTTCATCTGTATTCCAGCTTACTACCAGTTGAGCGGTAGCTTCTTTATTTTGAGATAAAGCAATACTTGGCTCAACATTTAAATCAGTAAGTTCAGCCGGACGAGTATCAGTTGCAGTTGTAATCTTCTGCGGATCACTTTGAGCCTCATTACCAGCTTTATCTCTACCTTTTACAATTATAGTATATGGTGTTTCAGGCAAAAGACTTTTAATGAGAACTCGGTGGAGACCTTTGATAAGTGCTACATTAACCTCATCTTTGGTATCCGCAGGATTTGATGTCGGGGCATAAGTTACGATAGAAGAAACTTCAGTATTAGTCGTCCACGAAACAAGAACTGAGGGTTGGGCTGAATTTTTAATTTGCTGTATTTTAACATCGGCTATCTTTGGCCTTGGTAAAGTTTCAAAGGATAATATACTTCCTTCGTATTCTTCACCTTCGCTATCAAAGGTATTTATTTTGTAATAATATTTAGTACCATCTTCTAAGTCATCAAGTGTAGTTGCGTAAGTTGTAGATTTTGTTGAAGTAGATAGCTCAAGCGATGCACCAAACGCAGAAGTCTTACCATAGTAAATTTTTACCTTTGAGGCATCTTTAACCGTGTATTGAAGTGTAAGAGTGGTGATACCAGCCTGTTTAACTGATGGATCAGTAACTGTGGGGGCTGGTTGTGTAGTGAATGTAAACTCATCACTAAGTCCGGTATTACCATCCTCATCAGTCCACTTGGCAACAGCATAATACTTGGTCCCAGGGCTTAAATTGGTAAGCACGATTTCGTGGGCAGTAACTTGCGTAGAGTTTGATGGTTCAGCGTCGAAATAGTCATCTGAACTCTTTCCGTATTGAACTTTAGAATCACTTGTTCGATTTGTCGACCATGAAACGGTTGCTTGTTTAGTTGTAATACTTGTGACTTTCGGATCATCTTCTATGGCAGCGGCTTCTGTAAATTTACCAGTTGGGAGTAAAACTACTGATGAGGTAAAAGCTCCACAGTTAGAGACACTATCACAAGCTTTAATCTTATAATAATAATTTTGCTGTAATAGTTCTGTGTCTATATAGGCAGCTCCAGTTGATGCAGTACTGGAGTTTACCGATGCAAGATAAGTATATTCTGACTCTGTATCTTCATCAGCCCGATAAACTTTATAGGAAGAAACACCGGAGCCTATATCTTCAGGCACTGCCCATGACAGTGCTAGTCGCCATGCCTCTTGAGATTTAATTGAGACATCTGATATCTCAAGCCCAACCGGAATCCCTGGTGCTGAGGTATTTGCAGTAAAGGTAGCTGAACCATAAGCACCGTAGTTTATAGAGCCACCCACATCATCACTGTTTTTTGCAACTACATAAAAAGTATTAAGCCCAACTTGCGTTGCAAAAGCACTGGCAGATAATGACGTAGCACCCGCACTTGTATAAGTGCATGTCGACTCTGAAGGCAAACTATTTATTGAATAACAGTATGTTAAATCTGATGCATTGCCTGAAAAATTCTCTGGTGCTTGCCAAGAAAAGGCAAATGAATTTGTCGTACTTGATGATGGGGTAGCAGTTACAAATCTAGGCACTGAAGGACCATCCCCAGCATAATAATAATTAACAGACAATGGTGTTGCCGCGGTGTTTCCTGCCTCATCGATAACTCGTAAATAGAATGTGTTTACTTCACTAGAATAGGCTGCTGAATCGATTGTAATTGAATTTGCTGTGGTGACCGAGGACCATTCACTTAACACACCGCTTGATGCCCCTGTCTTATATTGATAACCAGCAATACCAGAACCTGAATCTGTAGCTATACCATCTCCCGAAGTAGGCCAAGCAAATGTAAATGAATTTGTGGCTGCATACCCAGTAGGAGTTACAGTAATAGTACTAGGGTTAGTGGGTACTGAGTTATCAAATTTATACGTAAAGGCACTATACGGTGTGCTTACATTTTGAGCATTATCTTTTGTTTGTATTCTTAAATAGTAGGTACTGCCATTGACTAGACTAGTTGCTGTATATGTTGTTCCCGCTTGAAAATTACCGGCTGTTGAGGGTACTGCACTGCTATCAGTGCCAAAATATACATAATAGCCTGCAATACCTGCATCACCAACATCAGTTGCTCCTGACCAAGTAAAAGAAGGAGACGAATATGCATACCATTCAGTCGAGGTAAGTGAAGTTCCACCACCAGCTTGATTAAGCGCAACAATTAACGATGGCGGATTCGGATTTTCTATATCTTCGATGGCTGACAGACTTACAAGATCAAGCTGAACTTGCTGCGTACCATCACCAGTTAAGACAGCTTGCCACTTAAATCCTCCTGTAGTTACAGGAAAAGCCTCAATATTAGTGTGTATATCGGTATAAGTATTCGCATTGGCAAGAGACGCTGACGTAGCCCAAGCTGAACCGTTCCAATACTTCCATGTACTCCCCCCATCATTAGACAGTCTGTAAGTTACTGTGCCCCCATTTAATACTTCTGTAGCATTAAAGGCTGAATAGTTAGCAATGTCTTCTGTATAAACAGCAGTAAGCGGGGTTACTGTTTGAGGGGAAGCAGAATAGGCAGTTGTATTAAAAGAGGTTCGTGGAGTTGAACTTAGCCGTACTTCGTCTAAACTACCTGTAAAGTAACCTGAAGGTTTACCGTGTGAGGGACTACCATAGGTCGAGCCAATTAATACATCAAGCGATGAATCAGGGACTGAGACTGAGGCACTCGTTTGAGTATCAAGAGTGCCATTTATGTAAAGTTTCATTGACGATCCGTTATAAGTGGCTGCTATATGTCTCCAATCAGTATTAAAAGAAGAGGCAGTCGAGCGTAGGATACTATTTCCTCCATAGGACCAGACAGCAGGATCAACGTTGGCAGTTTCGCCAAGCCCTGCATACAGTTTTCCATTATAAACTGTAAGTGAATGGACACTTTCAATGACGTTGTTTGCCCAGCTTGAGTTTATCGTATCTCCCCCAACCTTCTCCCAACTAGAGCCATCATATCGCCACACTTCACCTTCCCCAGCTGTAGTACCAAGGCCAGCATACAGTTTACCGTTATAAACTGCCATGGCTCGAACTCGTTCAAATGTACCGCTAGTCCAACTGCTATTTACATCATCGCCACCAACTTGTGCCCATGTTGATCCATTATATTTCCAAACTTGCGCATCTCCTGTGCTGTTGCCTAAGGATGCAAATAGTTCACCTTTATAAACGATTAGTGAATCTACAATTTCAATAGTAGCTCCCCAGCTTGAACCTGCAGTATCTCCACCAATCTTTGCCCAGACTGTACCATTCCATCTCCATACTTCAGAATCCCCTGCCGTATTTCCCAAAGCCGCATACAAATAACCATTGAACGGCACCATAGCTTGGACAATTTCATAATTAGTAGCCCAACCTGAATTAGAATTATCTCCACCGATCTTACCCCATGCTGTACCATTCCATCTCCATACTTCTGCATCATTTGCACTGTTGCCAAGTCCCGCGTAGAGATAATTCTCATCAGCCGCAAGGGAAGTTACTTGTTCGTACCCAGTTGTCCAACCGGAGTTAAAACTATCACCTCCTACTTGAATCCAACTAGAGCCATTCCATTTCCACACTTCTGCATCACCAGCTGTACTTCCCAAGCCAACATACAGTTCATTCCCAAATGTTTTCATAGAATAAACAATCTCGTATGTACCTATACCCCAGCTATTATTTAAGCCTTGTCCTCCGATGAGTTCCCAAGAAGTGCCATTAAATTTCCAAACTAAAGCATTTCCAGCAACAGTATATCCACTGCCTGCATATAAATTATCCCCATATACTTGCATAACTTCGATTGATTGTAAGTTATAGTAACCCCAGCTTTTTTTTACATAATTGCCTGCAATAAGTGCCCAAGCTCCTTCTGTATATGTCCACATGGTTGCAGAATTATTAGTAGTAGTAAGTCCCGTATATAAAGTGTTATTTGCAAAATAAAGATCAGAGACGTAAGTATGTGTGTTTGTAAAACTGGAATTTAGACCATCGCCACCAAGTTTAGCCCAAACTGAACCGTTCCACATCCAAACCTCATTGTCACCTGCTGAAGCACCTAGACCTGCATATAGGTTAGTTCCATCATTAGTAAGTGAATAGACACCTTCATATGCCCCAACCGTTGTCCAGCCAGAATTTAAATCATCCCCGCCAATCTTGGTCCAGGTGCCAGATGAAAGTCTCCAAACCTCGGCATCTCCTGCTGAACTACCTAGTCCTACATAAAGACTTGTACCAAAATAATCAAGGGATAGAACATATTCATAATCTGTGTTCCAGCTAGAGCTCACCCCATCGCCACCTATTTTAGACCACACGGTACCATTCCACATCCACACCTCTGATTCAGTGGCTGTAAGTCCAAGGCCAACATAGAGATTTGTACCGTCATTAGTCATTGCATAAACCAAATCATAGTTTGTAGTCCAACCTGAAAGTAAGCTATCACCACCAATTTTTGTCCAAGAGCTGCCGTTCCAACGCCATACCTCGGCATCTCCTGCAGTGTTTCCAACACCAGCGTAGAGGTTACCACCAAAATAAGTCATAGAATACACACCTTCAAAAGTATTTATTGCCCAACTGGTATTGATCCCATCCCCACCGATTTTAGTCCAGTCATTACACCCTGCAGCAATTACACAACTCCATACCTCTCCATCCCCAGCTGTTGTACCTAGACCTGCATATAACACAGTACCGCTAGATGCTAAAGCAAAGACACTTTCATAAGTAGCTGCATCCCAGCCTGAGTTTAAGCCATCTCCCCCAATCTGTGCCCAAGTTCCTGCTGTATAGCTCCAAACCTCTGCATCACCTACTGCATTACCAAGTGCAGTGTAAATCACTGAGCCTACAGCTACAGTATCATGCACAGCTAACTTGCCGTTTAAATCCCAGCTACTATTTATGTCGTTTCCTGCTTCTTGTGTCCATTCAGTTGCTGCTGAATTAGCTAATTCGTAGGTAATTTTGCCGGTTTCATCATCGAAATAGAGTGAGTAATCTCCTTTATCAACTAAGCCATATTTTGCTTCTTTAGCAGTTGCAGAAAATGTTTCATCTAATTTAGACCAAAGTTCTATCGTATGATTCTGCCCAAGGGAAACTCCCGAGGCATCATTTACTTCAAGCTTGGAATTTACTCCGCCAAAGGCCAGTCCATTATTCAAAATACCTGTACCAAATGTACCATTGGTAACATCTCCATCTGTGCCATGAGACGAGCTGTCTTCTGCAACAGCACCACTAGATTCATCTAAATGGAGTAGAAGTCCAGTACTTGCATCATCAGCATAGTTTTGTACCTTATGTTGGGCAATACCACCTGTAATCTCAACAAGATTATCGTCCGATGTCACATAATTACCCGGAGTTGATAAATCCCAATTAGTAGTGACAACATCCCCCTCTGCAAAGGTTTTAACGATACCCGAGTGTAGTATTATCCCTACGCCCACGATTGGCAGTAGTAAAATTAGAATCTTTAATATAAGTGATTTAGATCTTCTTGTGCGCAAATAACTAATTTTTGTTTTCATAACAGGTTGGACATAAAAATTACGCCTGTATAAATTGTAGGTAGATAAAAATGACTAGTCAATGGATTTAGGCAGTAATTAAGCACAAGAGTGGTCGAAAGCTACCCTTCCATACTCACAAACTTCAAGAGCATAAAAATGCTCCCACTGCTGGAGTTGCACCGGCAAATCCTATCTGCTAACATCCAAGCATGAGTCCAAAAAGAAACAATTTTTTGGTTCTTTCTGCAGTAGGTCTTAGTATTTTAACTTGTTTTGTACTCTTTAATAGCGATTATTTCCCTAATACAAGCTTGGCTGTGTTCTTCATCTATCTAGCTACACTAGTTTATTATGTCAAACAAGAAAAAACCCGCTTACATACATATGAGTACTTGCTGATAGTAGTTTTAGCACTCTTTCTCATTATTAGGGCCAACCACATTGTTATAGTACTTAACCTCATAGGCATAATCTTTTTAGGTGCATTGCTCTCCCTTACTTCGGCTAAAGAAGAACATCTTAGCAGTCTCATAGTTAGTCCAATGCTAGTAATTCTGCAAACTCTTAAAGAACATAATATCTTTAAGCTAAAGCTTTCTTATCTTGATAAACCTACCCGAAAGTCAAAACAACAGGTTATCGAAACACTAATTGTTGTACTTGTTTCATTACTAACTTTTGCTGTAGTTGGCGCATTACTTGGCTCTGCTAATCCACAATTTGGTAAGCTATTTGAGACCTTGATTGAAGCATTTAATTTGAAGGGGTTGTTTACCTATATAAGTGGCAATGTAAGGGTCGATAGACTTATAGCATCCATTGTCTTTTCAGGCTTGCTACTTAAATACTTATCTTTGGTCTATTCTAATAAAACATTACTTACGCTCCCGACTGCATTACAACACAAGATAGATTTAAGATTACCTTTGTTAATTGCTTGTACTTTAATTTCTGTATTTAGTCTCTTTCAATTAGATGCGCATTTTTCAACAACAACCAATCTTTCTAAACAGACTAATGATGTCTTTGCACAATTAAGTGCTGTATGTCTAGTTGTCTTTGTGTTGTTGCTTAATAATAAAACTAGAGATAAAACCTACAATGTTATAAAAAGCATACTCTATCTCCAATTAGTTTATCTGCTTCTTGTGGCTTTACGTAGTGATTTATATTACATGAGTCAATGGGGTCTTACTCATAAGAGGTTATATGGACTGGTTGTTATTGCATGGATAGTCGGGATTTATGTTTCATACATCAAGTATATTGATAGAGGCACTTCGATGAAAAAGTTCTATGAAGCTAGTATTGTCTTTACGAGTATTCTTTTGGTTAGTATTAATATTATAAACTTCGATAAGTTGATTTATACGTATAAACCTAGTACGCATGCAAGACCAATAGATCACGCTTATTTAGCAAGACTTTCAGCTGACTCTAGCTATCATTACGAACACTTTCAAGAGCTAAAGAGTATCGAAAACAATAGTCCCGCGCTTGATACGGAGTGGAATTTTATCATGCATCTGCAAACCAAGTATGATAAACCTAATTTCCAATCTTTTAATCTTAGTGAGTATCTTCAGTATAAGAAGATTAAAAACATATACGTAGATCTTAGGCGCACAACACCAGTCCCAATAAAAGCGGATTAGTGAAGTAATAGATGCAAGGAATGTAATATTAGTATGTTTGGTTTCGGCTATCCAATAGCCTATTAGTTTTCCTCAACCCACTCGAGAAAGAGTTTTTTTTTCAAAAGCACCCTTCTTCTTGAGTTTAGTAGTTTGTTCTATTTCAACTTGTTCAAATGGGATGTTAGATAGCTAAGCTAAAGATTTAAAGAGCTCTACTAAGTAGAAGTAAGAACTTGAGCAACAAGCAAAAGGAGATTAGTTACTGGTAAAAAATCATTCTTGGTGGAGACCGTAACATTTTGGTCACCTAAATGATCGACTTCTCCTTCAGAGAA
>CAZLZI010000001.1:0-41660 GCA_964563965.1 uncultured Candidatus Saccharibacteria bacterium | reverse complement strand
TTCTCTTTTCTTAGATCTTGAATTCTTCTAACTAATTCTCGAGCCACACCCTCAAGTCTCAACTCCTCTGTAACTGATAAATCCATGACACAAGTTATGCTTCCTGCAGTAACAGTTTCACTTAGGTGTGTTTTAGTAGGTAGATTGTCTATTAGTATAACCTCTTTAACATTCAGCTCATCTTTTATTAGATTTACTATTTCAGTGTTTGTGAGTGTATTACAACCTTTTACAAATATTGCTTGTAAAGGTTGCTTGACAGAAGCTTGGGATGTCATTCTGATGCTATTTCCTAGTGTTGCAACATCTCTTGCCAGCTTCATTTGTTCAAGTACATTCCTTTCTTCTTGCGTTATTTCTTGCCTCCAAGTTGGAAACAGTTCTAAGTGAACTGACTGTTTATTTTTGTCTTGATTTAATACTTTGAATACCTCTTCTGTAATAAATGGTATGAGTGGTGCTGCTGTTTTTGATAAATCCAAAAGTACCTCATAAAGTGTTGATAAAGCCTCTTTATCTCCAGTAGAAATCCTGTCTCTTGATCTTCGTACATACCAGCGAGACAGATCATCTATAAACTCTTCCACAGCAAGAGTTGCTGGTACCGTTTGATAGCCTTGTATACTTTCTTCAAAGATCTTTTTGGTTTCATTCAATCTGGTTGTTATCCAAATATCTAACACATGTGTACTCTTAACTATGTCTTCTGGCTTAAAGTTATTTGCATTAGCATAAGTCACAAAATAGCGGAGTGTATTCCATAGTGGGTTGAGGACTTTCTTTGATTTATTCTTTATTTCAATAATATCAAAATTCGTACTCTCTCCAGCCATAAGAGGGGAGGCCATAAAGTAGAGTCTAAGTGCATCTCCGCCTATAGTTTCAAGCACTTCTTTAGGATCAGTAAAATTACCATACGTCTTGCTCATCTTTCTCCCATCGTTGCCAGCAAGTGTTCCTGTTGAGATAGAGTTTTTGAATGAATTAGTATTTGAGATTATTGTTGATACAACGTGCATAACATAAAACCACGCTCTTGTTTGCGCAACGTATTCCACTATGTAATCTCCAGGAAAGTTTTTCTCAAACTTCTCTTTATTTTCAAAAGGATAATGAATTTGAGCGTACGGCATGGAGGCAGCTTCAAACCATGAATCTAATACCTCCGGTATTCTTGTATATTTCTTCCCATCTTTGTCAAAGGTGATTTCATCGATGTATGGTCGGTGTAGATTTTCTACTTTTTTACCTGAGAGTTCTTCCAACTCTTTAATAGACTCTATAACATGGATGTCCCCGTCTTCGGACATCCATACTGGTATTGGGGTTGCCCAAAACCTGCTTCTTGAAATACACCAATCTGGGGCTTGTTCAATACCTTGTTTAAATCGTCCGTATTTAACACCTGCAGGAACCCAGTTAATTGCTTCATTGTTTTCATGTAATTGATCTTTTATTTTCTTAACGTTTATAAACCATGAATTTTGAGCTCTTTGGATTAACAATGTATTACACCGATCATGATAAGGAAATCTGTGAAGAATGGACTCTTCTTTAAATACTGCATCATGTCTTTTTAGATCAGTCATTATGAGTTCGTTGGCTTTTGAATAGTAAATGCCTTGATAGGGATTATCTCCATTGTTACCTGCAATAAACTTGCCTTCATCATCTATTTTTAACATGATCTCAAGTCCATAATGATAACCCATTTCCGTATCAACAGCGCCAAAGCCTGGAGCAGAGTGCACTATGCCTGTTCCTTCGTCAGCACTCACCATACCTTCGTATTCATATACCCTAAAGTCTTTCGTAGCGTCTGATTTATAGAAACTAAAAAGAGGGATATATGTAAGACCTACTAAGTCTTTACCTTGCACTTCTTTTATTACCTTTGCTGGTTCTTTGTCTTTAAATACTTCGGCGTATCTATTCTTTGCACAGATGTAGTGTTCTGCATTGTAATCAACAACCACATATACTTCGTTTGCGTTGACAACAAGCGCTCTATTGGAGGGGAGTGTCCATGGTGTTGTTGTCCATGCTAAGAGATAGTTATCTTTTAAGTTGCCAGCAGAGGAGATCTTAAACTTAATGGTTACTGCAGGATCCTCTACTTCTTTATAGGTATTATCCATAGCTACCTCAAAGTTCGAGACCGGTGTTCCACAAGTTGTACAGTACATTGAAGTCCTGACACCTTGATATATAAGACCTTTATCATAAATTTGTTTAAAGGCCCACATTACAGATTCCATATAATTTTGATCAATTGTCTTATATGCGTTTGCCATATCGACCCATCTGCCGATCTTTTCTATGTACCAGTTCCATTCAGCCGAGGTTTCGGAGGTGTAGACATAGCATTCTTGGGTAAATTTCGACAAGCCGAATTTTTCAATATCTCTTCTGTTTTTAATACCTAACTTCTTCTGCACTTTGTTCTCAACTGTTAATCCGTGAGCATCCCAACCCCAAATGCGTTCAACTCTTTTGCCTTTCATGGTCCAATATCTGGGAATAATGTCTTTGGCTATCGAGACTAGTAAATGACCATAGTGAGGAAGCCCTGAAATAAAGGGAGGCCCGTCATAAAAAACATAAAGGTTGTCTTCTGATCTTTGTGTTACCGACTTTTCAAATATTCTCTCTTGTTGCCAAAACTTACTTGTGGCCTCTTCTTGTTTTGCAAAGTTATTTAAAGCGTCTATTTCCTTGAACATAGAGGGATTTTAGCATATATAGGACTAGATTTTGAGTGTTCCGCTTGATTTAAACCGCTCTAGTTACTTTAGTTGTTCAATCTCCACTTGTTTTGAAGTTTTTTCTGCCTATTGTGTTCTTGCTGCCTGATATTTTGCTTATGGAGTTTTCGCAATCTTAAGGGGTATCTTTTTTCCCACAGCTTACTAAATCCAAGGAATTCTACAGCAAATACGCCTAACACTATTGATATGAATAGTCCGAGTAGAAGAGCTTTTCTATGCTTATAAAAGATATTGGACTTAGCGACTGCACTGATACCAATAAGTATAAGAATAAGCATTGGTGGCACTATCCATAGAGGAAAGGCTGCCATCATGTACTCTACTCTAAGGTTGGATCCTGGCCCATTATGTTTTGCAGCAAACAGGGCTACATTAATAAGGTATACAATTGAGAATGTAGTAGCAATAACACCAAGTCCCCCAAGCACAGCACCACTAACAAAGTAAGCTTTCGGTAGCATAGTAACTTTACCTGCGTGTATTTGATCCATCACTTTTTCTGCTATAGTTGATTTTGATTCTATTTTTGTTTCAGACATTGTAGTTTTAAAATTGCCTTTCCTCGACTTAATCTAGTTCCAATTGTTCCTATAGGAAGTCGTAAAATATCACTTATTTCTTCATAGCTTTTTTCCTCTAGAAAAAACAAAGTCAGCACCTCACTATATTTTAGTGGTAGGTGGTTAAGACACTTATCAAGCATGCGCTTGAGTTCATCCTGCGAAAAATCTTCAATATTAGATGGTGCATTACTAGGTATATCTATATCAACATTGCTATGTTTTCTATTCTTTTTTAATGCATTTATTGCTTCGTTATGTGTGATTCTATATATCCAGCTTGAGAAACTTAAACTGGTGTTGAACCCTTTAAGATGTGTATACGCTTTTATGAAAGCACTCTGAACTATATCTTCACTCAACCGGTAATCATTAGTAATGTAGTTAGCATACCTTAACAGTTTTTTCTCATACCTTTTTATTATTTCAGAGAAGGAATCCTTGTTTTTATAGATAAGGAGTACTAGTTCTATATCAGTTAGTTTGTTTACATCAGTAGTCATTTGTTTGATACAAGTGTGCCTTCCCTTGAAGGCACACTTTCATATCCTTACTTTCTAATACAGCCTTTACCATGCCCCCTACCTAGGGATAAGCCAAGCTTTTCTCTAAGCTTTGCAGCTTCGTTACTTTTACCTTGAAGCTTAAGCTTTCGCATTTCCAGAAACAGCTTAAAATCCTCAAGTGTGTCTATCTTCTGTAACACTGGTTTGTTTGCCATCAACTTTTTCCACTCAGCATAATTTAGCTTAAGAGTATTTGCATCAACCGTTGTATCCATGATCTTAAGCATCTTGGCATGTCTCTCTGTAGAGTAATTTGGACCTTTTACACTAGGATCTCCTCTGTACGCTAGCGCGTGTGTCGAAGAAAGAGCTATAAAAACCCCAAGTGCTAGAAGTGTACTATTTACTTTTTTCATATTAGTCTCACCACCTTTCAAAGTTAATACACTTCTAAGTGGTGATTTCTTTCATTTTATGAAGTGCTTACTGCTCAGACAGTATCAAGGCTTTGATTTTGACTAAATCTGGGTAGGTGGGCCTTTGCTTTTCGAGAAGGAAGTGTTTATAAACTTTAATAAGCTCTGGTCTCGGGACAATTCTATACCTAAACCCGTTTAACTTTCCGAAGTCATCATATAGCTTAATGTTGTGAAAATGAGTCTGCTCATCCTGAATGCTATTAAAATCCACTTCTATACCGTCTTTACTAAGAAAGGTCACTGCGCCGAATTTACTTGGTCCTTGGCATGTAAGTCCCAGAGAGAAAAGAATTTGACTTAATGAGTTTTCGTTTCTTGGGGTTTTAAGTGTAATATCAATATCTGTTGTGTCTTTAATAAAGTGTTGATATGCCCCCATTACTGCCCATGAACCTGAGATCCAGATTGTTAGGTCAAGTCTCTGTGCTCTGACGTAAATCTTTTGTAATAAGTCAAAAGTCTGAAGTGTTCTTTCATTAGGAACTATTATAGGCACTTTTATTAGGGAGATGTTTTTCTTCTCTAAGTATTCCCACATTTTTATTAGTTGTGTTTTCATGGTTTTTTCAATCACGCTACAATCATAGTCCTAAAGCTAGGCCAATGGTACTCTTTTTGAGACTTGGCGATTATTTGCTAGAATTAAAGACGTGAGTTCTAAATTGGTAGCAAAAGACCGAAAAACAGCATGAGAACGCTTATATTTAGTGATACCCACTTGGGAAAGAAGTTTAGTAAAAGGGAGTGTAACTACCTAATCGACCTGTTTTCCAAATTTGATCAGATAATCATAAATGGGGATTTTTGGGATGAAAAAAAGATTAGCTTTGACGCCTTTATGACATCTCCTTGGGCTCGATTGTTTCCAACTTTAAAAGCTAAAAAAGCTATATATATTCATGGGAACCATGACCCAGCTGATAAGACAGATGAGCGAGTAAGAGAATTCTGTGACATCTCCTGTCACTATTATAACTTAAGACTACCTGATGGAACTATGTTACATATTGAGCATGGGCAAAACATGTCATTGCTTTCAGTATTGTCATACAAACTGTTTAGGAAATCTCCGAAGTTTTTAAAATATATTACTGTACTTGTAAACTTTCCTTTGAAGTATTTGCAGCTTGCTTTAATGTACTCCGGCAAAAAAGGGATTAGACTTACTAACAAGGCGATGAACTATGGCTATATCAAAAAGAATAAGAAAAAGAATTGTATCTTGGTCATGGGTCATACCCATGCTATCTATTTCGATATAGAGTCTTTATACATAAATACAGGGTTTATTGATAAGAATTTTGCTAGCTACTTGGCTATTCATGATAAAGACATGTCTCTTATTAGAAACTATTATTGACATTGCATTTTTTGAGGTCTAGGATCTTTTTATTCTACTAGATTAAAGTGCTGCCCTAATTTAAATGCCAAGAACTAATGGTTACGTGTTATTGTCTGGTTCTGCAAATTCAGAGCTTTCAGTAAAAGTAGCGAAAAAACTAAAAACAAAAGTCTATTTTCCTTGCACTAAATTTGCCGATGGTGAAATTAACGTTCAAATACCCGTTTCTGTAAGAAGAAAAGATGTCTTTATAATTCAACCCACATGCGGAGAAGTTAATGCGCATATCATGGAAATTCTGCTAATTGCCGATGCCGCTCGAAGAGCCTCTGCAAATGAAGTAATTTTGATATGTCCTTACTTTGGGTATTCCCGACAAGATCGTAAGTGTGATCCAAGAGTTCCTGTTAGTGCATCTCTAATTGCCTCTATGTTAGAACATGCTGGTGTGTCACGAGTTATTACTTTAGATATCCATTCAGAACAGCAACAAGGTTTCTTCAAAGGACCTTGGGATAATCTCTATGCAAGTTACATTTTAATCCCATATATTAAGAAGTTACGAATAAAAAATCTGGTTGTTGCATCTCCTGATAAAGGCGGAACTATTCGTGCAACAGCCTATGCAAGAAGGCTAGATGCAGATGGTTTAGCTATTGTTTATAAAGAGCGAGACACTTCTGTGAAAAATACTTCAAAGGCGCTTGATATGATTGGGGATGTAACAGGCAAGTCTGTGCTGATTGTGGATGATATTATAGATACTGCAGGTAGTGTAACAAATGCTGAAAAGCTCTTACATAGTAGAGGGGCAAAAGATGTATATGTAGTTGCGACACATGGGATATTCTCACCTCCTGCCGCGGAGAGACTTGGTAGAGCATTACTAAACCAGCTAATTGTAACCGACTCGGTGCCTTTAAAAGATGATATTAACGCTCTGCCTAATATAAAAGTTATATCAATTGCGGGCTTACTTGCCAAAGCAATACTCGCAACACACACGGGCATCTCATTTAGTGGAGAGATTATTGATTAGGGGTGCTGTAATTTTGTGTTGTAACTTGGGGAAAAGCTTAGTGTAAGGGTTACACCAAGAATCATGGTAGGTTGAATCTCCCTATGGTTAGGTGTTAATATACCGACATGCAACAGAAAAATCCGTTAATCTTTTTTGCAGGAACTAGTTTATCAATTTTACTTTTGGTTGTTTTATTAAACGCTCGAAGAGCTCCGCAAGAAAACATTCTTGCAGTAAGCGATAGTAGAGACAATGCCTCGAAACGTGCTACTCAAACAACGCAGAAGAATTCTACTACAGAGGAAGGAAATACTTCTATGCCATCGAAAACTTATACTAAATCATTTGATATGCAGCTTACAGAGGGTGTTGATTACAAGGTTGTACTACAAACATCCTTAGGTAATATTACAATTGATCTCTTTGAGAAAGAATCACCTAAGACTGTAAATAATTTTATCGCTCTTGCAAAAGATGGTTTTTATGATGGACTTACTTTTCATCGCATAATAAAAGACTTTATGATTCAAGGTGGCGACCCTTCTGGTAATGGCACAGGTGGTCCTGGGTATAAATTTGACGATGAATTTAACTCCAAGAAGTTAGTTAAAGGTAGTCTTGCTATGGCAAACGCAGGACCTAATACTAACGGCAGTCAGTTTTTTATAGTAACCACTGCAAGTACCCCATGGCTTGATGGTAGACATACAAACTTCGGTCAAGTTACTGAAGGTATGGATGTTGTTAATAAAATATCACTTGTGGCAACAGGGGAGAATGACAAACCCATAACACCTGTAACTATAGATAAAGTAGAAATTGTAGAATAATTATAAAAACGTTACTGTTTGAGCGACACGATTAAAGATACTGGTCGCTTCCTCCATTGAGGATGCAAATACCCTTATTAATAGTACTTTATTGTTTTCTTTCCATTCACCCACTACGGCATTGCCTGTAAGTAAATAGACATTTCTAATAAGTACGTTATAACTGCCTATGGTTTGGGTAGAAAACTCTTCTTTAGATTTTGCCAGAGTTTGCATGACATCTTCAAAAACATGTTCTGGAGTATAACTTTCGATCTCCCCTTGGACTAAGGTTGCATCAGTTGATTCTTCGGTATCACTTGCGACTATAAAACTTACCATGCTATGGGTTGGTGTGTCTTCTGTAGCTAGTGTATGCCAGTCAGTATCAAGGTTAACTTTAACCCCTGTGGCAAGAGCTATCGTATTATCAAGTAGTTCTTCAGTTTGTTCATCTGGTTTTACGCCTTCATCTTTAGGAGCAAACGGACTTACATTAATCTGTTCTTCGCTGGGTGTTTGAGGTTGGTCTGAAACCGGCTTTGGTTGTTTTAGATAGTAAAGTACAACAACTACCAGCACAGTAACAACAAGAGTTGCAAGTATGACAGCTACTGGTATTAAATATTTCTCGAATGGACTATGAACTGTAGGTAACAATTCAGTTTCAAGGTTTATATTCTCTTGTTTCTTGGGCAGTTTAAACACGTCTGCCTGATTATACCAATAATATCCAGCTAAGTTTAGGTTTTTTTAGTTTTGAACTTCAATTGGTACTTCGGACACCACTTCTGTTCTTGCTTCACTTTTTTGTTTTTCAGCCAAAGGCAACCAATCTCTTGTTTGTGTAGCCATAAGCGACATTATAGAACACTGTCTTATATCAGATGAGCCAAGAATAAATTGCAAAACTCTTTCACTTCCTATTCCGTATCCAGCATGTGGTTGTGTTTTTTGTGCGATGATCATATCTTCAACATACCATTTAAAGTCTTCGTATCTTCCTCCATTATCCTGCAGGATCCTAAACATACTAGATGTTAGAAGTCTAACAAGTAGCTTAATGCCATCGTGTTCTCGAACTGCTGAGCCAACAGCCTCACCAGAATACGGGAAAACACAATCTGCGGATAAGACGACTCGAGGGTCTTTATCGGACACTTTCATATTAAAGAACTTTATTTCTTTCGGATATCTCATTATTAGAACGGGGGAAAATTCAGCTAATTGTGTCCCATAATTGTTTGAGATATTTACCAACTCTACAATCTTTGCTTCATGTAGTGCTTCTAAGTCATCTCCAAAGGTAAGCTGTTCAAATCCATTTACCTTAAGCAGCTCAACAGCTGCCTCATAAGAAATTCTTAAATACGGTCTAGCTAAGATGTTTTTCAAATTCACTGTATTTCTGTGATAAAACGTATTGAGAGTTTCTTCATGCTCCGTAAGTACACCAGCAACCATGGCTTTAGTTGCTTCTTCAATATGTTTTAAGAGTTCTTCATACATAAGTTCTTCATCATACTTTTCTCTTACCATGTTAAGCAAAGAACAATCAAATTCTTCTTCAATAAGCCTAAATTGTCTTAAGTGCCGCGCATCTTCAATTTCTTCATCTCTTCCGCTATGAATAATGGTATAGACACCGGGTGAATATTGCAGCGCTTGTTCAAGGGCTAGTTGACCTGTTTGGGTAAAGTATAAGGGTGCATCTATTCTACTTTTTACTTTAAACAATGTATCAACGTTTTCACAGGAGCCTGTAATGCCCACAATTGCGGGTACATCCATATATTGAAAGCCCATGTGTTTATAGTGATTCATAGCACTATAATGCAGAGAGGACGAGAGCTGAATTAAATTTTTGAAATGTTGCATTGTATTCCTTCCATCAGACAAAAAAAAACGGCCTAGATGGCCGTGTGGTTTGTCTGAAAAAAAAGGACCCTATACCAGGTCCAATTATTGAATTTTGTATTTGTTTTAAGGACATATTCCCTAAAAATAAATGGTAGAGTACTGAGATAGTGTTTGTCAATCACTGGTTAGTAAACAATCTGTTGTAGTAATAGGCAGTAGTTTGCAAAAGCGTCTTGTGTAGCTTTAGATCCTCCACTTCAGTTAGAGTGTATTTCTTTAATGGGCAATGTTTAGTATCTAGATGTTCATGCTTTTTATTTAGATATTTTATAATAGAACTCACCGCTATTTTTGTTGTTGGAAAGATGTGATCAAGACCGATGGTAGAAATAATGCCAGATCTTTCAAGTTTTGCACGAACGGGTTCTCTAAGAGATGAGAAGTAGATTTCTTTATCTGCAGCTTTAAGAGATCTGATGAGTTCTTCAAGTATTTTAAGTCCTGTAAGGTCGATTTCATTTATGCCGGTTGCGACAAACAATATATTTGTGACCGTCTTATGCTGAGCAAGATATTTAATTACCTCTTCTTCGAAATAGACAGTGTTTGCAAAGAAGAGCGGGGCATCTAACCTTACTACAGCTATGTTGGTGCAGACATCAAGATGATAAGTTTTGGCATCATGCAGACTCTGATCTTTATACATGGATAGAAAAGCAACTCTGGGATGTGTGTTTTTATAAAAGAAATATGCAATTGACAGAAATATACCGATGAAGACACCGTACTCCAGTTTCGGAGCAAATATTAATGTAAAACCAAATGTACCTATTGCTGTAAGGGCATCAAATCGATTCATTTTCCATAAGGAGACTATCTTCTTTAAATCTATAAGATTAAGTATTGAGACAATTATTATTACTGAAAGTACACTTACTGGGATAGAGTATAAAAAAGGAGATAGGAAAAGTATCGTAGCGATAACTGTAAGTGCTGTAACAACCCCAGAAAGTTTTGTTTGGGTACCTGCAAAGTAGCTGATAGCAGAGCGTGAAAAAGAACCTGATACTGGGTAGCTTTGATTAAAGGCGCCTGTAAGATTTGCAAGTCCTTGGCCGACCAGTTCTTTGTTTGAATCAAATCTCTCTTTTGTTTTGATAGCAATAGCTTGTGCGATCGAGGCTGATTCTGTAAAACCAATAAGTGCCATTATTAATACAGGTCGAATGAAAGTTATGAGCGTCTCATATGAAATGTTTGGCAAGGTGATCTTTGGTAGTCCTGCGGGGATTGTGCCTATCACGTCAACTGGATAGTGGGTTAGACCTACGAATACAGTGCTTAATGATAGCACAATTAACAGATTAGGCAGTCTATTATTATGTTTTTTCAAAAGTAACATTCCGCATAGTGCTACTAAGCTTAATAGCACTGTTTGACTATCAATCAGAGCAGACGAGTTTAAAAATAGACTATATAACTTAGTTAGTAGGTTACCTTGCTCTGCTGCAGGGAGACCAAAGAATGCTGGTAATTGAGTTGCAATAATTATGAGTGCAGTGGCATTTGTAAAGCCATATATTACAGGATGTGAAAGAAAGCTTATCATATTACCTAATCTAAGTAGCCCCAAGACAATCATCGTAATGCCAAGCATCAAAGTTAAGGTAATTGTGTATGCTAGATACGCATCACTGCCAGCGGTTGCTAGAGGAGACACTGCCGTAAAAGTCATCAAAGATAAGACGGCAACAGGTCCTGTGGATAGTTGAGGAATTGAGCCAAAGAGTGTAGCAACTAGTGGGGGTAAGATGGCGGCATACAAACCCACATATGCGGGTAGTCCTGCAAGTCTAGCATAGGCTAGAGATTGTGGTATTAAGATAAGAGCTACAGTGAGACCTGCTATCAGATCTTTTTTTAGAGTTTCTGATTTAAATTTGAGCATGCCAACCTTTTAATTATGTGGAGACTACTTTTATGTGTCAATGGTAGCTAAGGTTTAGTTATATAAGTTTTGAGCGGGTGACCATCTATACTTCTCAATATCAAAGGTCAAATCAGCGGTTATATGTATACCTTCTGCTTCAAGTCGCAGCTTTTGATCGATAGGGTGATACGTTGATCCTTTAATACTTATGCGACCGGTATTGTTCACAACTCGCCACCATGGTACTTCAAGTTTGTGTTCTAAATGATTAAGTATGCTGCCAACTTGTCTTGCTGCACGTGGGCTGCCTGCAAGAAGTGCTATTTGTGAGTAGCTTGCAACATTGCCATAGGGGATTGCTTGTATAGATTGAATTACTTTTTCTTTAAATGTCATTTTAATCAAGGCATATTTGCAATAATTCTGGAGCTTGGGTATTTTCTATACCTGTAAAGTGGCCTTTGTTTTTAAATCTATGCACTTGCATATGTTGATAAGT
Source organism: uncultured Candidatus Saccharibacteria bacterium (assembly GCA_964563965.1). Taxonomy (GTDB): domain Bacteria; phylum Patescibacteriota; class WWE3; order UBA101185; family UBA10185; genus CAZCAQ01. The sequence continues at coordinate 29,886 of CAZLZI010000001.1, read as the reverse complement.
GTTAAGTATTAGGTCAGTAGATTCTTTTACATTTTCTTCATAATCGTCATCTGATATCAAGACATGCATATTGTGAATGGTGTCACTAAGTTTGGGATTAAGGGTAAAGTTTAATAAATTATTAGTTGTGTTGCCTAGATCTAACCAAGGTGCAACTAGTACGAGCTTCCAGATTTTTGTTTGTGTTTCGCCCAACCACTTTAAGAGAAATCCAGCACCCCCGCTATGGCCAATGAGAATCGTACTGGAGTTTATAACATATTGACTCAATATGCTTTTCCACTCACTGTATTCTGGTCTATAAGGCATGGGCATTTCTGGTGTTTGGGTCATAATATCTTTTAGAATCAGATGTTTTTGTAACCAAGGTATAAACAAACTGTTAGAAGGCGAGGGATATGTATTGCTGTTGTATTCGTCTTGATCCATACATCCATGTACAATTAGTGCATTAGCCATGCAAGGATAATATCATATTCATCCACTTAGGTAGAATATAGACGCAGAGTTTACACCATGCACCAACTACAAGTTAAAGACAAAAGAATGCGTTACTATGTACTTGTTACTCTAGTTATAGGTTTATTCCTTTCAGGTGTTATAGGTATGCAGGTTGATCAGTATTTGGCTAACAGGCATGGAGTAGTTCAAGGAACACGTGATAGTAGCAAAGTCTATCGTGTTCACACGGTACTTGATGGGGATACGTTTACTGTCAAAGTGGGTTCAGCGATTCGTACAGTACGATTGATTGCAGTTGATGCGCCCGAATCAAAACATCCTACCTTGCCCGTGCAATGTTTTTCCCATGAGGCAAAAACATACTTAGACAAGCTCATTAAGGGAAAGACGGTGACGCTTGAGAACGAGCCTTTAGATAATGATACAGACAGGTATAACAGGCTGTTACGATATGCTTTTATTGATGGCGTTAATGTCAATGAAGCACTAGTGTTAAATGGCTACGCTATAGAAAAGACATATGTTAACAACTATAAATATCAACAGTTATTTAAACAAGCTCAAGTAACGGCTCAAAGACATAGAGTAGGTTTGTGGTCACTTAAGACTTGTAATGGAGATGTGAACTTTGGTACTTATTTATCCGCGCAAGAAAGCAGTATGCCTACCCAACTTAGGAAGTGTAATTGTTCAAAGTCTTGTGCACAGTTAACAACTTGTGCTGATGCTATGTTCCAACTTCAAGTGTGTAAATGTAGTGGCCGAGATACAGATTTAAACGGTGTGCCCTGTGAGAACTTGTGTAACTAAGTTGCTGGCGAATTCCGGTTGAAGTTTAGCTCCATCTATTGGATAATCTGAAAATGGCAACACCCAAATACAAAAAATTATTTGATGATATGTATGAGATCAATAAGACTCTCTTTGATGAGTATGCTCTTCTGTTAGAGCAGTATGATGGCGATAAGAAAAAGTATGCACCCAGTGTTATAGATGTACAAAACAAACTTCTGCGAGTAATCAAGAAAACTGAAGACAGATTGTGTATGAGATCAGAGACCACAGGGCACGCTAATTATTCATTTGCGCTTGCAGAAAAGTATTGGGAGGAAGTTAGAGCGCGCATTCCCCGAATAGATGAGTATATAGAAGAAGTAAAGGAATAAGATTACCTTCTTACTTCCCACCCTTTACCTTTTGCGAATGTATCAATTAAGTCGATTAATTCACTTTTAATATCCGTATAGATTCTGAATTCTTGAATTGTAGTTTTTTGAGTTACTCTTATTAATACTCCAGCTGATTCTTCCAGAATCTTGATGGACTTGGTAGAGCTTTTTCTACTGGTTTTTGGAGCTGTGATTATACCTAATACAATCTTATTAGTTACGTCCTTAGTTTTAAGAAAATCTACTAGTAGAGCTACGGGTTCTATTGTAGAGGTGTGTTTACTTGTGATTTTTCGACCCTGCCTGTGTCCTTTTGTCACACTGTAGTATAGAGGCTTAGTAATACATTGTGCAATGACGCGGAGCAAAAAACACTATCTCCAAGCTTTTTTGTTAAAATAGAACATAATACTTAGTTAGGATGTAGGGAGGTGTATTTTTTTGAAGTTTTATAATCTAAAAACTAAAGAATCTGTGGAAGTTGAGGATTCTCAAGTCACAGTCATTGAAACTAAAAATGGTAGAAAAGCAGCTCAAGCCATGGTTGATGGCATGAAGCTTTTTAAATTCTTAGGCAAAGAGGATATAGAGAGATTAGCTAAATGAGGGATCTTCTATCTTTACCTATAGTCTGTCTGTAGTTTTGTCTTAAATAAACTGTTTTAAAGATAGAAGAAGTATAATATAGAATATGAAAAGAAAGCTAAAGGTCAAAGATATAGTATTTTTTATACTTGCGTTTGTATTTCTTATCATTGGTGTGGTTGAGTATAGACAAGCAAGTTACTATGCAGCTCTATTCTGGGTAGGTGTTTCTATATACACTGCTATTAAGCAGTATAAAATCATCGATGGTAGTTTAGCAGATCCCAGTATGCAGAAGAAAATAGCTGGTCTGGAGAATGTTCTTATTACAATGCTATTAGCTCCCTTTATGTTGGTCTTAGTTGGTGTAAGTATTCTACTTGGCATGCATGCTAATGCACCATCAGATTTTGTAGTTGTTGTACTTTTAATTATGCTAGGTGCTGTTATTGGAGTTGTGTTGTATAGACAGTGGGTACCTAAAAAATAGTGTTTAAAGTTTGTGCATTGGACAATTTTTATTGTGAGTTTCAATAATGTAAGGAGTAGTATAGTTTTTATTGGCATATAACTTAAGGTATATATCACGTAGCTTCGCTCCTATAGTATTCTTTTGATTCGCCCTGTCTATACAGGCTATTACTCGTTGAGTTTCTTTCTTTGCGTAGTTGCATGCTTTTGCTTTAGACCAGTTCTCATTCTTTGAAATAGTAGTTATTTGTTTAAGGACTAGAGAACTGCTTTTGTAACAATCATTGAGCGTATTTAGAGCGAAGAAAGTAAAGAGCATAGCTGCTATAAGTAACAATAAGATTATTTTTATAATCTTCCTATATGGATGGTAACACGCTATTTGCAAGTCATCCACCACACTGTAGTTATGAAACCACTTCAGTATGTTTCGTTTGTTATATAATATAGCTATGAAAATTTATCTGATTAGGCATGTTGCTACTGCATATAACTTATCTGGAACCTATATGGGGAGAAGTCAAGATGTTTCCATAGACATCCCACAAGCTAGATATCTAGAGGCTAAACTTAATTCCAATATCACTAAATTTTCATCGGTGCACTATATTATCAGTAGCCCTTTAACCAGATGTCTTCAAACATCAGAATTAATGATACGTGTACTAGGAGGTGGTGTAAAAACTGTCATAGAAAATGGTTTCATAGAAACAAATATGGGTGCTTTTGAAGGTAAAAACATGGCACAAGTAAAAGAAACCTATGCCAAAGAATATAATCTGTGGCTTGACGCCTCCCCAGATTTTGTTTTTCCTAAAGGTGAGAGCTATCTCCAAGTTCAGCAGAGATCTTACACAGCTTTAACTGATATTGTCAGCAGGTATTCCGCTAGCGAGGATTTGGTTATTATAACTCATGTAGATATTATAAAGATGCTCCTATTTAAAATACTTAATGTCTCCGTGACAATGAAGAAATACATACATGTTGATACTGGATCGATAAGTTGTATAGAGACTTACAACGATTGCTACAAAATTAAGTTCGTGAATCTGTGATATATGCCAGTTAAGTCTGTTGTTGAGAAACCTATCCAGGAAACAGAATCATTGCCCGAAAACACATTCATAATTGTGCGAGGACAACCAGGTAGCGGGAAATCCACTTTAATAGAATCCGTACAACATGCGTTTGAATTCGTGTTGATTGATCCTGATATAACCCATACACAACCAGCAGAGTTTGATGAGTATGTTCAACAACGTGTATACGAGGACATGAGCTTTGCAACACTACCTATTGAGCGTCAATATTATAGATTTCATACTTACAAATGTGTTGAAGCTCTTAAAGCAGGTAAGGCTGTGATCTGGGCGCAACCTTGGTCAAATGTGGATGGAATCAATCTGACACTTGAAAATATTAGAGAGTTAGTTTCACCTGATATACTCCCCATAATAATCGAGTTAACAATATCTGAAGAAGAAGCAGCGAGAAGAATAGATAATAGATTTAAATTAAAGGCGCACAGGCTATCTCTGGACGAATTTGAGGAAAAATTTAGAAATAAATTTTCAGTTATTGATCCAAATCTTTTTGATCCAAACTGCATTTATATAAAGCTCGATAGTAATTCTGCGGCTTACAATCGCGAAGTGTTTTTACACTTCCTATCTATTTTAAGCATGACAAGTTAAAAGCGTTTCTTCCTAAGCTCAAAGATACTGATTGTTAAGCTATAAAAAATAATATCCGCAACTAATTTACCTATTAGTAAACCTAATGCTAAGTTCTGAATTACTGTTGAGCACACATACATTACAAAAGGTCTTATCACAGAACTATCGAGTATTTCCCCAGGTCCGAATTCTATAATGACATTTTTAAATATAGAGAAAAAATACAGCTTTTTTCGGTGTTTATTCTTAAGACTAACGGCTTTATACTCCGCATAAATTATCCATGAATAGTAGCCTAAGTTTTCACCCCACGTAGCAGCGAGTGCTGTTAATACGGCATTGTTAAGTAAATTATGTGTAACAATCCCGCAGGTCAATGTTCCTATAGTTCCAGCTAATTCAGCGGGAGCATATCTTCTAAACCACTCATTTCCTTTTCGTTTGATTAACTTTTGCATATAAATTTCTTATTAAACCATAGAAGTAGTTTTCACACATATGTCCTAGAACATCTTTTCTTTAAGAATGCTTATAGGATGTAAAGCATTATAAATGTAGCCACTAAAGCATCCGATAACTATGTTACAGATGTAGACTACAGAAACAGAATTCACCAGAATATATTTTAACTACCAAATCTTCTTTAACTGCTTCAACAAGTGTATATATTCCCGGAAAGTTTGTGGTTGTATCTGGAGCTGCAATATTCTCTGTGACGGAGGGGAGTGTTAGAAATGGTATGCCATTTATATATTTAAGATCAATCCAATGACTATGCCCAGCAAAGACTGCCTTTAAGTTAATGGCCTCTGAAAGTACATCTAAAAGTTCTTTACTATTGTTGTAGTGACCAAATCTAGTATATTCTTTATCGAAATAAAAGTTGCCAGTAAAATTCGATCCTTCTAATGGATAGTGAGAAAAGAGTAGTTTAGGGTTGTTATTTTTCTTTAGTTGCTCACTTAACCATGCTAGTTGTTTCTCAGGTATATAGGCCACCGTCCCATTATCGATAATTTTGTTCGTAAATGAAACCCATATAATCTCAGACCCATCAATTTCCTTTACGCCATATGCCCCAGCATCATACTTAACCTCTTTCCAAAACTTTAGGACATCGTTTTCTGTTAGTTTTTTAACTTCATGATTTCCTAGCATATGAATAACGTTAGATTTGTATGGATCAAAAAAACTAAGTGCTTGTTTGTAATTTACAGCATCCGTTTGAGCGTCCTGACTTCTAATCAGATCTCCCATATTCACTAGCGTGTCAGGATTTGTATAACTTATTCTTTTTAAAAACTTATCGATGTTCTGGGCAACTAAATGAGAGGCTGATCTGACATGTGCTCCTCGTACAAGAGGCGTGTTTCCTAGATGTAGATCAGTAATGATTGCGAGTTTCATAAGTGTATTATAACACTAGGCACTCTTACCCCTTTTTTCTACTGAGGATGTGTTTTATTGAAGGGCTTATCTCTTTATCTGTTCGGTGGATACAACCTATCCAACAACAAGGTCGCTTCTTTCCTTTTTTCAGATCATTAATAGCTCGCTTTATATGTTCTTTCCGTGTCTCTGCCTTTTTAACAAATGTGATCCAGCAGATCCACTCATTACGTGCGAGGGGTGTAAGTTTTTCCCACGCTGTAAGTGCTTGTGCATCTGCAGTTAAAGCTTGGTGTACATCAGATGGAACCTTATGAACTACTCCGTTAGATATACTGGTCATTGAATAATTATATCAAGTTTTTCTACTTAATAAGTTTATTTTTTACACTTGTGTTTTAATTCTTGTGTTCAAAAGAGGTGGGCATTAAAGCTTCAATTAGATTTAACGTGAATGGTAAGTCTATCACCTGGCCGGATGTTTTTAGAATTACTAACCGTAGTTATATCTTTCCATTTAATTCCATCTCCATAGAATCTTTCTGCGATTTCCCACAAACTATCACCCTCAACGACTGTATACATAAAGGCATTATCGGTATTAGCTGCATGCTGTTCTGTTCTAGAGGAAGCTGTATTAGTTTTTTGTGAGAATGTTATACTTTTAGTCTCAGTGCTGGCCATTTGCGTATGCATCCCACCGACATCTTGCTTAACTGTAAAAAACAAGGCTAACCCAAACAAACTTGCTACTGTAACATGGGGGATATGTCGTAGTGTCTGTTTGATCAATTTCTTTTCGGATTCTTTAATATGTAACAAGATTACAAACACAATTAATACTGTATAAAGACCTGCCATTGTGGCAGCAAACCAATAATAACCTGCTGTTTTGTCTACATACCCTGCATAATTCATTGCTGCAAGAAAGACTGCAATAACAAAAAAATAAGGCAATATTATTCCTATGCTTACGATGTCAGTAGAAGGTTTAGTTTTAGGTGTTACTTTGATGTTAAAGCTTTTCTTTTGTATAAACGTATTGTGAACTGCAGATAAACACCCGATAAATACCCAAGGCCATCTTACAAGTTCAAAGAACATACTTTCCCAGCTGATTAGAGGTACAGTATTCGGTCTTAAATGTTTCTTTCTGTGCACATATAAATATATAAGATAGCCTATTAGCAATGGCCGTATAGCTTGCTTGAAGAACTCATCAAAAGATACTATCACTTGAGGTTGCCCAGTTATAAGAGCTCCAAGAATTAAAAGTATGGATGTTAGCCACATTAACGCACTTACAGGATACCAAGCTTGTGTAAATAAAAATTGTACCTTTTGTCTAAAGTTTAGGTGTTTTAAATACTTAGGAAAGAATGTGCACGATAGTATTGCAAGACTCTTAGCCCACTGGAAATCTTGTACGATTAGATCTTTAAAACTATTTGGGCCTAAACCGTGTGCTTCAGCGTCAAATGACCAGACACCTTTCCATCCATGAGCATTCATTAAAAGTGTTGTTGAGTAGTCTTCCGCTAGCTCCGGACCTATTCCGCCAATTTCTTTCAAAGCAGCTGTTCTAACAGCATAGTGAGAGCCAATACATATGGGTACCCAGTTCGAGTTGGTCCCACATTGTATTGGGCCGTGAAATATTGCTTCTGCATGCCCTCTGGCTCGAGATGCCCATGAAGTATTATAGTTAGTATCACAGATGCTTGGTGCTGCCGTATATCCTACTTTAGGATCCGTAAAAGGCCTAATCATATGCTCTAGATATCCGCTATAGGGCACATGATCTGCATCCATTTGCACGACAATGTCATAATGTTTGTAACCAAAATGATCGTAAAAAAAAGCTAAATTACCTTCTTTGCATTTCTTTCTTCGCGGCCACGTATCATTGTGATAATCGATAAAATCTTTTCTAGTTGAAACGAATACTCCATGTTTATTGTACCAATCTAGAGCTTCAAGCGTTGGGTTTTCATCGGCTACCCATGTGTCGTGTGGATATGCTTGTGCTAACATCCCCTCAAGTGTTTTTTGTAGGATGGACAGTGGTTCTGATGGGGCTTTGGTAACAATCATTGCTATTCTATATTGTTGATTAATTTCCATGCCTTTATCCGGTGTCTTCATTTTTAAGATAAATACGAAGCAATAGGCAGGAAGTCCGTAAGTCCATAAAAGCACTAGTGATGTTAAGAAGAATCCCATGGATGTCCCAACATGTTTATACTGAATCCACCAATGAAAAAACATGCTTAATGCGATAAGCCATAGTATAACCAGCGTATTTAGAACGAATTTGTCCTTTTTGGACCAAATATCTGTTAACATGCAGTTAGGTTCGTGTACCCATAAAAGACTATAGGGTGCCTTTCGACTATATATTATAGGTTATGAATAAAGAAATTGCAAAAAGAATATTGTTATTGAGTGTCGTTTGTTATGCTGTAGTTATGATTGGATTGAATAATATACGAGTGTACACGGACAAGGGTATTAAACTTGGTGTTTATGACCCTAGCAACAGCTTTTATACTACTACCGAAATTGTGTTACAAAATGAGTATTTTGATTGGAATGTAGACACTTCTAAGGTAGAAAGTGCTTTGGATGCCATTTTTTTGTCTAGAAGAACTCCTATTATAAGCTTAGAACCATGGCCAGTTCGCGAAGACATAAATAACAAAGATTATTTGAAGACTATTCTACAGGGAAAGTACGATGCCAAGATCACTGCACTTTGCAAAACCGTTTCTTCACACAAGTCCCCAGTTTATCTCAGATGGGGGCATGAGATGGAGCTAAAAAGCTCTAGGTATTTTTGGGCTAATAAAAATGCCACAGATTTTATACAAAGCTACAGGTATTTTGTCGATTTATGCAGACAGTCAGGAGACACTATCCAGTTTATCTGGTCTCCCGCAGGAGATAAGGGCTTGGAAAATTATTGGCCCGGGGCTGAGTTTGTTGACGTCATTGGTGTGACAGTATATAGCTATGACAAATGGGATAAGATGAACTATGGTTATCAAAGATCGTTTAATGAAATCTTCAATGAAAAGTATACTAGAGTTAAAGTCTATAATAAGCCAGTTTATATTAGTGAGGTAGGTGTAACTGGTACCAGTGAGTATCGATTTCAATGGTTAACTGCTGCTAAGAAGAATTTTGATAACTATCCGTTACTTAAAGCATTTGTCTATTTCAATGCAGTTGATATTGAAGGTGTGTGGGGTGTAGATATTGATACGCCTGTGTGGGAAATTGAACCACATGTGTTCGTAGATATATTTAAATAATCTTTATTTTGCTATTTCACTATCAGGTAATTTACTTACATTAATGGTACCCATATAGGTCATGAAGACTATCACTATGCTAGCAACATAGAAGGCTAATGTATGAGGATCTGTTAGTATTTTAATTAATGGTGTATCTTGCTGAAAAATAGCATGAAAGATAATAGATACTGGAACACTAAACCACAACCAAGACACAAGAGGTACTTTGTAATTTAGTTTAGCCACAAGCCAAGTCAAAATAGGGGATACGATTAGTACACCGACAAAGGCAAGTGTAGTATCAAACATAGTAAATGGACCAACTCTGAAGTCACGTAAGTATTCTAGTGTTATCATGCTGACAGTATACTCTTAAATTTTATTAATTGCGGAGTGGATTAAAATATTACATCTAACATATTAGTCTAATATGTTTTTATACTACCTAGTACGTTTTGGTAAACTTTCACACGCTTCTCCATCTTTATTGCCGTCGAGTCTGTTAACATCATTCCCAACTCCGCCGACTTTTAAGAAGAACTGCTGCGCTTCTGGCTGTGTAGAGAAGTCAGCACAGTTGTAGTCATCGGCTTTCTTCCCGGCCGTTTTATCGGTTGTTATGTTGCCTAGTTTGTCAAAAAGAATATTACCTCCTGCGTCGCGACTTACTTTAGACTGCTCGAATGATTTTGTTTCCAGAAGCTTTTGCAAGTCCCAGTCGTTTTGTGAAAATTCCATCCCAAGTGCTGCAAGAAGTGCAACAAATGCTACAACAAGAAAGATACGAAGTTTTTCAAAAAAGACAAAAAGAACAACTACAACAGCCATAAGACCTGCTATTAACCACAGCCTAAACTTTCTGTTTCCCCTAAGTTTTTGGGATTTTGTAGGACCTTCAGTACTTTCGACCTTTTCTTCGATTTGTTTATCGTTCATACAACAATGATACCATATCTTAATACAGCAAATAAAAGCACCTCTGTTGTTAATGTGATTGATTACTAGTAATTAACTGTGTTTTGAGTGGGCAAGGTCAAAATACCTGTAGCTTTTCTTTTATATTTTTAATAATTAAGCTTTTAAGCTCGTTAGTAATTATAAAATCACTATCATATGGATATGGATTCTTTTCCCAATTCATGTCAGTAAATACGACATTATTAAAAATCACCGGATGAGCATACCTTGGGAATAGATGTACATGTAGAACAGGTTCCTGATTGCCGTTGCAGATGTAATTAAACATTATAGGTGAAAACGCTTTGACTAGAGCTGACTTGAGGTCATTAATAACTTTATGTAGTTCTAAGAATTCCTGTTGGGTTGTATCTGCTAAATCCTGTTTATTCCCTTTGTATACAATTACACACCTACCTAGATATGCTTGGTTACTATAAAGTTGTACTTTCCAGCTCACGTAATCTTTAACCAGTAGGTGGTCAAACTCATCTAGACTCATGAGATCAGTGTATCATTTGAGATCGGAGGTTAAAACTTCTTCAATAACAAGTGGTGTCAGTATCAGGCGGCACAGTTTACAAGATTTAGCACACCTTAACTAAGATATTTTTGATTGCAGTAGTGCCTACTTATAATGAAATTCCAATGGTTACGTTTGCTCCCAAATGATACACTTTCATTAAGTATGCTAAGTAAACTCATAAGTACACTTGCTTTCCTATGCATGTTTCTGACCATTGCAAAAAGTACCTTTGCATCGCCAATGCCTCCCGCCCCAGTATGTGGTATTGAAGGTGAAATAGTAGCCATTAACAACAAAGTCGGAGTGAAAAAGATTAGCCTACAAGTTACAAGCATTTACACCTATGAGGATGTAGATTTTGATACTATTGAATGCGATGCAGGATACAAATCATATATTGAGAGTGATGGGGTAAGCTATTACGATACCGAACCTCTTGTTTTAAAGACGGGAATGAGAATTAAAGGCTTAGTTAATTCAACAGGGGATGAGTTTGGTAGCCAAACAAGGTTATACAGTGTGGAGATATTAACCCAACCTATTGTTGATAATAATATGTTTTCTCAGTTCTTTATCAATTTTAAGAAACTTCTTTTAAATATATTCTAACATTTAGAAGTCCATACCAACTTCACCGTTTCTCCCCTTAGCTGCTTTTCCTAAGAGGGAATAAATGAACGACCTAGGAAGTGGGCACCTAAATGCCTCTAAATTATGTGTGCAGTTTACGCTACTGTATAATCTACCTAAATATGAATCATGTAAAAAAGACCCTTGTTGCTACAGCCCAAAAGATTACTAAAAACACAGAAATCACTCCCGATGAGATCTCGTCTTTACTAACTTTTCAAAAGCCCGATGAAAGTTCAACTATACTTACATGGTTAAGGCGGCTTGCAATACCTTGTTCTTTGCTAGTAGGTGCGTTGTTTGCAATTTACCCTGAGATGGTAGCCCAATTAGTTCGACAGCTTCCTTCGTGGAGTAATTTAACACCTAGAGTTCTGTTGGGTATTAATTACCTGTGGGATCTTATCGGAGAACCAGTAGATCAGCAAAATATTTTATATCATCTACCTAATATCATTTTCTATTCATTTGGAATTGTAGGGTTAAAATCTTTAATAGATAAAATTGAAAACAGAACTTGGCTTGAAAAAGTTTTGTTTGCTCAAACTACACTGCTTAAAAACATTCAACAAGGATCATTAAACCTTAAAATGCAGAAAGGGCATTCTCTTGTTTTTGTTGGGAAAGGTGATTACATTGGGATGCAGTTTGTACTTAATCACAATCCTAATACTGCAGTAACAGTTTCCCAAGCCAAACCAAATTATACTTATATATGGAACTATTATGATATTTCAACATCCTTTGATGATCTCAAGGATGTTCTTAAAAGATGCGATGGGGGTAGCGCAGGAGAGTACATCTTCTTTCCTGTAAAAGATAATTCCATATTTTTGCCGGGGGAAAATGATTATGATTTATCCCCGCATAAACTGGATATTATTTGTACAAATATTAGAAATGCTGAAAAAGAAATACAAATCACTCCCAAACGAATAGTAATAATAGGTGATAGGTATCATAAAAGTGCTGTGTATTCTGAAGATGAAACTACAGTTATAGAAATGAGTGAGGACATTATCACCCTTCAGTCTATTAGTGATAGATACGAAAATGTAACTCTGCTAGATCCATCAGACATAGTAATTAACAAGATTATTGAAATAGGGCAAGGACGAAAGATAGTCTTTAGAGCGACTAAAGATGGAATAAAAGAATACAAAGAGAGATTTTATGAAAGGCTTGCTTCACTGGGTTATAAGTATAATCCTAAAGTGAAGGGAATCTTAACCATAGGGTACGATATCTTTGAAGATCAAACTGAACAGCAGACACTTTCGAGAAAAATAGATGATTATATTCCAGTAGTGTTATCAAAGAATGTTAAAGATGCGTTAATTAGAAACGGTTACAAAAAGACACAGTTTTTATATGTACCTGAGTTAGTTTTGAATACTTTAAGCGCTGTAGCAAAAGAGCAATGATGTTAGAAGGTGTTTTGCTTTGTAATTAGTCAATGATAAAAAATCACATCACTATTATTCAACTAATACCAGCTGATTGGCAAAAATATAGGAAAATAAGACTTGAGTCGTTACAAGATGAACCACAAGCTTTTAACTCAAAGTTTGAAGAAGTGTCTAAATACCCTGATAAGTATTGGGAGGAACAACTTACTAGCAAAAATTCCCTCTTTGCGTTTGCTCAGATTGAGCACGAAATTGTTGGAGTAATGAATTTAACATTTGGTGAGGAAAGCCAGCCTGCTTATGTTGCTGTAGTTCATGGGGCATATGTTAGTAAAAACTTTAGAAGTTTAGGAGTAGGTAAATCGCTATTGAATTTCCTAGTCAATGAAGTTAAGCAATCCAATAAAATTAAGGTGATGAAGCTTTGGGTGAAGGGAGCCCAAACCCCAGCTATAAAGCTGTATACAGATCTAGGATTTAAATTTGTAAGAAAAGCAGGTGAACATACATTGATAATGGAAAAGCATCTAGAATAATTGGCTCTCGCAATTGGATGAGTTTGGAACGCTTAAATCAGAGTCCAGATAGATAATCCTTGAATTACGCGTATTTGTAGTATATGATACCTGTATGTTAACAAGAAAGCTTAAACAACCCATACAACAAGACTTTTTTAAAGGAAAAGCCATTATTTTGGTAGGTGCTAGGCAGGTAGGTAAGACTACCTTAATTCAAGAAGTCCAGGCCAATTTGGCAAATAAATATACCATTAAGTACCTAAACTTGGATAATGCAGGAGATTTGGACAGCCTTACAAATGTTAACTTTGAAGATCTAGACCGACTGTTTGCTAACACAGACATAATACTAATAGACGAGGCGCAACGTTTGGTTTCTATAGGGCTTGTAATAAAATTGTTAGTGGATAACTACAAAGATAAAAAGCAGATAGTTGCCACCGGCTCATCCAGCATAAATTTACTCGATTTTACTAGCGAGCCTTTAACAGGTAGAAAATTCACATATTACATGTTTCCATTGTCCTTACAGGAAATTTATGAGGATCAAAGTGCTTTATTAAAAGGCTATGAAAGTAATTTAATTTTTGGATTTTATCCTGAAGTTGTAAAAACTGTAGCCGCGGAAGATAAAATACGTCTGCTGCGAGAATTATCTACGAGCTATTTATATAAGGATATTTTGGAATTTCAAGACATAAGAAATCCAGAAGTTTTAGGAAAACTTTTGCAGTTAATAGCACTTCAGATTGGCTCAGAAGTTTCGTATTCGGAACTTGGTTCTCAACTAGGATTAGATTACAAAACCGTGGAAAGGTATATTAATTTATTAGAAAAATCCTTTGTAGTTTTTCGATTATCAACGTACTCAACAAATAAACGCAGAGAAGTAAGTAAAAACAAAAAAATCTTTTTTTTCGATTTAGGTATCAGAAACACAATTATTGACAACTTTAACCCCGTTAGTCTTAGAACTGATGTTGGTCAACTTTGGGAAAACTTTCTAATGGTTGAAAGAATGAAATATCGAGAATACAACAAAATTTATGCAAAGCAGTATTTTTGGAGAACTTACGATAGTAGTGAGGTTGACCTAGTAGAAGACAGAGATACAAAACTTTATGGATATGAGTTTAAATGGAAGAAAAGTATAGGACGTGCTCCACAAAGCTGGCAAGAATACAAAAATTCTCAGTATATGGTGGTGCACCCAGGAAATTTTAGTGATTTTGTGTTCAGCTAGAGATGTGTAACGTCTTTGATTAGAATGTTTATTTGGCTCGCTAGGTGGAAGGGTTTGGAACTAATATCGTTCCAAATGTTTTCTGAGGTGGCTAATCTCTCTTTCCAAAAAATCCGGTAGGTTATTGAGAGACTCGAGTTCTTTGATTGAATACCATACCAATTCTTGAGTATCTTCAAGTGGTTTTTCTTGTCCCGACTTCCATCTACATAAAAAAGTAATATTGATAACATGAGATCCATCGCTAGTTTTAACAAAACCGTTGTTGTATATGATGTCCATCTCGTCGTGTACTTTTATTCCAACCTCTTCTTCTATTTCTCTTTGAAGAGATTTTTCGAGTATTGCTTCCTCAACTTCAGACTCTATATTACCTCCTGGCAACGACCAAACTCCTGCATGATGTTTTTCAGTAGACCCTCTTTTAGCAAGAAGATATTTTCCGTCTTTTTCTACCCAACCCTTAACTATAACTTTGTGCATTTCTGACACCATGTGTTGATTGTAACATTTCGAATAAAAAGAGTTTGGCTCGCGAGGTGGTATGAGTTTGGAACTTTTGGAGTTACATATAAAAATTAGCCTCACGTTCAATAATCAGTGATTCATAGAAGTTTTGACTCAGTTTTAGTATAATTACCCTATGCAACTGCAATATGATAAAGCAAAACTTGATCGGTTATGCGAACAATACAACATAAACTTTTTGGGACTCTTTGGTTCGTATGCCAGAGGTGAAGCTGATTCAAGCAGTGATATAGACCTTCTAGTAGAGTTTTCAGAAACCCCAAGCTTATTTCAACATGTTGGAATAGAACAGAATTTTTCAGAGGTACTTTTTAATAACAAAAAGGTAGATTTAGTACAAAGAAAATCACTTAACAAGTACATTTCCCCACATGTTTTAAAGGATTTAAGACCTATTTATGAGAAAAGATAAAGACAACCGTCCTTACCTCGAAGACATTCTACAAGCTATAAATGCTATAGAAACTTATATGCAAGATGCTCCAGAGAAAGAAGAGTTTATTCAGAGCAGTGGTCTTTATCAAGATGCAGTGCTGCGAAATATTATTGTAATCGGTGAAGCTGCTAAAAAAGTCTCTGATGAACTAAAAAGTGCATTTCCAGATGTTCCATGGAAACAAATTGCAGGTATGCGCGATAAAGTAACACACGATTATGCAGAAATAGACTGGGAAGAAGTATGGAAAGTAGCCACTGAGGATATTAACGTCTTAAAAGATTATATAGAGTCTGTGTCTTCAACATTAAAATAGTGTTAAATTTAGTCACTATCAGATCTTTGATGGAATTTGTTGTGTCGCGAGGTGAGATCTGTTTAGAAAGAATGTTGAATAAATGAAAAAAGCTCCACTAATCTTTCAGTGAAAAACTTTAATACTCAGGATTCGGCTTCTGAGTAACATTTTGCATACCGTTAAGTTTTTCAAAAGTAACTTTTATAAGGGGTTGTAACTTAACAATTTCTTTTAAAATCGTTTTAGTTCTAGGAAACAAGTACAATTCTATCACAGCAGTTTGTAATTGATTACCCTGTCTGTAATTTATTTCCACCCTGTCCCTCCAGTTAATTTCATCTAGGTGAGTACGTGTTGCTATTAATGGAGTTGTTGTGATAACTTTTATTTCAGAAATGTCAGCGATGCTGATTGTTCGGTTTCTTGAAGTTAGAGGGTGCCATGTGGAGTTCCTACGTGAGTCGATAAAGCTGATGTTGGAGAAAATCCTTAGAATACCGCTATCTAATTCAATTATATTGCGTCTCCAGCTTACGATGATGTATAAAATATTTAAAATAATTACCGGTACAAAGACTAAATCTTGAGATGTGATAGATAGTGATGCTTTAGCGAGCAATATACCTAAGGATGGTATGGACTCTGCAAATAATATTAATAATCCTAAGCGCGCGTTCATGTACATACTATTACATTGTGTAGTATAGTGTGTTATTTAGTAATATAAAAGTGTTATTTTACCCTAAAGATTAGAAATAGTGCAGGAAAAGTTTATGCAATATAATCGATAGTCACAAAGCCAAGTACTCGCACTATTCCATGGCTCGCGACGTGGAATGCGTTTGGAACATCGAAAGTACTATATTTTTGCAACTTTGCACTTAGAGAAAGAACAAACTCGTGAATACAAACCATTTTGGTAAAAAAATTGATACGTTTACTAGTATATGTACTACTAATCCGCCCTTCCAAGTACCCGTCCAAAGTCTTGCTGTTATGCTAGATAGCCCCGCTAAAAAGAGAAAGAAAACATTATTCCCTAGTCCGTATGTTGGGATGTGTAATGCTGCAAATATCAGAGCAGCCAAAACTAAAGCAACTGTGACTTTGGTCTTCTTGGCTAACTTAATGAATAGAAGTGATAAAAATATCTCTTCTACTACCGGAAAGAAAAGAATTGTAAAACTTGCTAATATAACTCCAAGTGGTTCGGTACCCCAGCCAAAGGGTTCCCAAGCATAATTTGATATTGCAAATTTTCTTGCTGGTTTTTGCTCAACAATATATGGGGCAAAATTTAAGAACTTCCAAATATAGTAAACTACTAGGGGCAATGAGCAATTTAACGCTTTAGATAATATCGCCTTATTTAGTTTAACCTCGTTACCTAGTGCTTTTGAATACTTTTTTGTGAAGTACCAGATATAAAACAAGGCTAAAAGAGCAATTGTAAAAAAAAGAAATACCTTATAGTTAATTGCAAGATTTCCGTTGTGAGCCGGAGTGGGTAAGTTCCAAAATTTAGCAAAGATGGCGTATAAGAAAAAGTATAAGTACTTATATAGAAAAGTTGTAAATATAAAACTAAATACGAGTGTCAAATAGGCAGGGTGAGGAGAGCGCAACTGATTTTTAAACCTTTCATAGTCCACAGTAAGGAGTTCCATATAGTTATTATAAATTAAATGTTAAAGGATAGTAGGAAATTTAGGTAATGTTTATTTGGCTCGCAAAATGGGATGAGTTTGGAACCTATAGAAACTAAACAGTTAGTGATTTAATTTTAAATTTATCAAGTATCTGCTTGTATTCAGGAGCTCCTTTTGTTTTCTTTTTCCAGTATGCTCTCCTCATTTGTTGGTCAGCTTCCTCTAGTTGTTCAAAGAAACTATCAAAATTCTGCAGCAAGAATGTCACAATGGCCGACTGTTTAAGATTTAATCTTGAGCATAAATACAGACCTCTTGTGAGATCACCTACAATACAGCTTGCGTAAGTTCGACCTTCGCCTCTGTGCGTTGCCCATACCTCTATACCAGCAAACCGTAAATCATAAACTTTATTTTCTATATCAGAGACAGTTTGCTCTTCAGTAATAAAAAGTCTGCCGTCAGTATCGAGTAACAAAACTGTCAGGTAATCAGTGTGGTGAGAGTATTTTCCAATTGTATTTTCAACAAAATCATCACACATTCCCGTTGCCATTGCGTTTTCAAAATCCCATTCTGGGTACGGTTCTATACCAAGTCTTTTTTCAGCTTCCCTAACTGCTTCTACTATACCTGGCTGGTTAAGTTGGTAGCCTTGAAACACTACATCACAATCATTAGGCTTTGCATTTAAAGCAATGTCACGTAAATAACCTCCAACAATGTGTGGTTTATGGAATTTTGGGTTGAGTTGTTCTGCTAGCTTAAGGGTTTGTAAGCGAGGTACAACAAGTGGATGTGTTGATAACATTGTTTCTAATTTACTTTTTGTTAGATTCACTATTGGATTGTATCAGTTCGGAAGTCATCCTTGTTGGGCATTCTTTGGCTCCCCCGGGTGGATTCGAACCACCGACCTTGAAGTTAACAGCTTCCTGCTCTGCCGCTGAGCTACAGGGGAATAACGTTATTTAGTTATCAATCCGCCAAATAGTAACATAGCGAAATGCCTAATTCAATGAAGTAGGGGTTGCAGACACTGTTTTTTCAGGAAGACTATATATTGCAGATCCACCAACCATTAAAGCTAATAATGTAAACCACAGCGGGATTGGAATGGATACTCCTATTAAGGAGATAAGCACTTTGATAGTCCATGGTAACGTTATTGCATGAAGACCTATCTTAAAGCCCTCGGTATAAGTTAGTCCTCTTCTAAACAATGCTGACAACAACATTAAAAGTAAACCTAGAATTAAAGTATAAAACAGCATCATTGAGGTGTTGGCAAGTAGATAGAAAAGCCCTACAACTAATGGTGTAACACTAACAATACCCTTAACTAATGGCATTGTTTGGGCAACAAATGTTAATAAATCTTGTTTGGCAAAACTGCCTTCAGGTATTTCTGTCAGAGGGGTTGCACTAATCTTGTTATTACTGTCCTGTGCATACACGTACTTGCCAGATATAAGTAAAAGAGTATTGTAGTCGGCGAAGGTCTCCATCGTACCTAATTTATCGAATACGACCAAGTTTTTCCTAGCCAATGTATCGGTTTCTTTAAACAGTTCGTTATAGGTAAATGGTATAGCATAAGGCTCTGGTTGGTTTATGAACCATTCATTGTTTTTTCCGCTGATTACAAGGTCATCAGGATAAGCTTTAGCAACTTCTGCTGGGAGTTTATCTACAAAAGCCTTAACTTCTGGGAACACACGGAGAGTAAAGTTTGCTGTAGTTATAAGTGTAAAGACTAAACCTAGAGCAAGAACATATTTAATAGAAAAGGAAGTTTTTGTAGCCAAAACATCCTTATAATACGCAAGAGAGGATATACTATTATAATAAACATAGCCAAACGTTTTAAATATTTTCATGCTTTGATAATATCACATAATAAGTAGGCAATCCTTAAAGAAAAACCTTAATATTACCCGCCTTGATTGATATAATAACTCTGTGCGTACAAAATCGTTGTTAACCCTATTCTTTGTATATACTTTACTCTTGAGTGGTAAAGTACATGCGCAAAGCGTAAATGTAACAGAATACATTGCAAATACAGCGTTTCCTATGCACTCATTATCTACTGGAGAGGTCATACGATATACACCAGAGGGATCAGGAGACGGTAGTCCTGTAAGGCAATATAAAAACAATAACTGGGAACAGTTCTTTATTAAAGGAGACGGACTATATAGAAGAGAAGATACATCATGGGCCCCTGATGGAGGTGCGCAAGCAGCATGTGAAAACGGCAATAAAGTTATCTATACCCTAGATGCTACAGCCACATGTGTCCAACCTGGTGGAACTGCCCTAACCGATGGAGCTAAATGGCTACCTCCAACAGTAAGTGTAGGTCAGGTATATACACAGCAAACTCACAACATTTTACCTATTGATTCAGGTATCAAGTATCCCGGAGATAATGGCTATAACATAAATACTAAAGCTGACTTGAAGGTTTGCAAAATCGCAGCAACCCATCCAAACATCACAAACTTTTATCCAGCATGTGGAAAAGCTCCCCAATTACAAATAACGGGCTACTTTGCAGCAGGAACTTATACCTTTTGTTCTGGGGTTAAAAATCCGCAACCTTTGATAACAATTGCAGGAACAGCAGGTGCTGGTGCTGGTGATGGCTTTATATACATGAAAGATTGCGGCCTTGCTGGTTTCTCTGATGCACACTCAAAAATAGGTATTGTAGATGGTTGCGGGATAGATACATCTCAGCTTGAGCCGGGCACACCAAACTGCTCCTCCTCTTATACAGGTCCAATCCTACAAGAACAAATGTCTTGTAACATTTCTGGCGACGTTGCAGTTGGTGCTCCTATAACACTGTCTGGTTTTATAAAACACGCATCTTGGGTTGACTATACAAACAAACTAACTGGTAAGACCTCTCAAGTAGAAGGGTTACCTGTCTATGGTTCTGTTATTACAAACTATAGTGGAGATCCCTGCACTATCAGTAAACAGAAAAACGGTAACCTAGTTAACAATGCTAAAGAAGTCAGTACCTCTAGTAATGGCAATTACACAATGACTCTTCAAGCTACTAAGAATGTGAAAGAAAACTTTATAGTTTTTTCTTGCAATGGACGTGTTAAAGACGTTTATAAGTGTGACCTCACCAAAGACACGGACGGCAAAATTGACTTAAATGTAAACATGATTTGTGCTGGAGAGGTAAAGGATACGGATGCGGCAGGTGTGAGATCCAATCTTCATTTACTGACATCCCCATTAGGTTTACCAAACGAATTACAATATGTGAATCGAGAAGAGTTTTCTGTTTGTCTTGAAACACCTCCTGGAAACCCAAAGATTACTTACGCAAGTAATATTATAGTTGATGACCCGCACGAATTTGCATTGGATATATTATCTGCAAAAGATGTTGATGATATGTATGTTGATGGGAAAACAAATCCTGATCCCAACTGCGATCCTGCAAACCCAGGACCTGGGTTTTTACGATGTATGCCACAGGATTTTGTGGTCGAGAAAAAAGAAGAAGCGTTTACAGGTGTGGGTGAATTCTCGGATTTCGGTATTGATCAACATAGACCTACAGCAAATAGAGCCTTTGGTGTTTGTGGAAACTTTTTGCAATATACCAATCCTAGAATGGATGGGGATGATGAGAAGATATTACCATCATGCTTCTGGCATTGGGCATCTAAAGTTATAGTAAATCCAGGCACTATCTTTGATGATAAAGGCCCTATTCTTGATAGAAACCAACTTACAGGAAACAATATTCCTATCCTCTTTTCATCTCCTCTTAAGTGGATTGAATATGCTTATAAAACAAATCCTGAAACTCCTGTTTGTACATCAATAGAGAATGGCCAAAAGAAAGAAATACTTTTAGGACAGATAAAAACCCCTTGGAGTGATAAGACTATGTTTGAAGAGTTGGGGATTTCCTATTCAGGCAGAAAACTTAATCGAGAATATTTTCCGCATCCGTGTTTTTTGCTGACCTTTAACCCTATATCTGCCTCAGCTCAAAAGGGTATTTCGGAAAACTTTGAAGACTCTGCACTTGTGGAGGATGGTAATGAAAGAGACATAAAAATAAAAGACGATCCGGGACAGAAGCCTTATTCTGCAAAACCCATGATAGAGTATCCTGCTGCACAAGCCAGAAGACTTGGTGAGTGCGCTGAATCAGGCTCTGGCCGTAGTTCTATTTGTAATAATTATCAAGAAGGGGGGATTGCAAACTTTTTGGCTCTGCCTAATGATCCCAATTCACAACTTGTCGAAACTGGCCTTGATACATACTATTACAAAGAAAAATATAGTGATACCGAAGACAGAGAATGTACACGAGTTGGTTTCCCTGTTGTTAACTTGTGTCTGTGTGCATCAAAAGAACATGCCAATGGTTGGTGTGAAAATCCATTTAATAAAATTAGATATCCAGGAATTGTGGAAAACATTGAGCAAATCCCATATAACACATTTAGTGGAGGGTACTCGTATGCTTATGACAGAGATGATTTAACAAAGTTTTATGGTGACGATGTAAATCTTGCTCAAGCTATTGCAGGGTTTGTAAGTAAAATTATATTATCAATATTTGGTGTCGCTAAACCTAATGCTAATTATGGCGGTGAATGTCTTGCATACAGTTGGGGAGATGTGCAACCTGGAGGCTGTCCTAGTCCTGCGCCGCTGTGTGGAAGTAGTCCATGTGAATGTAGAGATACATGCAAGATACCTGATGGCTCTGGAGGGTATACAGCTTGTGATGCGTCTCTGTGCCGTGGCGGGAAAACCCCACCAGCAGGTGGTATCTGTGGACACGAGCTAAGGAATGCGCCCCCAACAAGTTATGGCACGCCAACTGGCTCAGGGTGCGAGGGAGATGTTACTACCATAGCAGAATATACGTATGAGACCTCGGAGCCTGCAAGAGGACCATTGGAAAAAACGTATGACTATTTCTCTTTTGTAGGAAACAAAAATTCTTGTGGTCCTGGTATGCGACTTAGTGTGGAGAAAGACAAAGAACTGATCGAAGAGACAACAGTTGGGCATGTAGTTTCTTTCAACAATTTTCAAGACTATGTTTGTAAAGCCAGTGATTTCCATGATACAACGGGGCTCCCAAGAACTGGTGGGAGAATATTGCCTCCAATGGAGGTTATAAAGCAGGTGGGGACACCAGAGAATCCAGATGGTACACCAACACCACCAAACGTGTGTAACGCTTTTAACTGTTTTGGTTCTGGTGTTGTTGATTTTGCGAGTTCAGCTGAATGTGCAGCTAGAGCATTGAATGCGCATATTGTTCTTGGTAAAGGTACTTGGTATGTTGTAGATAAATATGGACCTTATTGTCACAACGAGGTAAATGGTATGCCGTTTGCGCATAATTTAACTGAATTTATTGATGCTTACGCGCGTGATTCATTATCTTCATTAGGACGCTCATGTTCTAAAGTCCCGCCATCCTCACCTAGAAAACAGGATGCAAACATGGCATGCCCCGCGTATTCTGCCTCAGAGCCTCTACGTAATCCAGGAAACCCTACATTTGATTACTACAGAGATGCGTTAGTTGATTGTGGCTTGAAAACTGATAGATGGCCGTTAGGACTCGATGGAGCTCAATTTAAAACTCGTCTACTTGCGCAAAGTCCCCAATATTGGGGAACAAGCCTCGCAAGTGCGCCAGAGGGCCAACTGGATATAGTTATTAATACTGCTCGTAAATACCGGATAAATCCTATGTTACTTATTGGTATTTGGGGTACTGAAAGCTCTTTTAGTGTGGGTAAGCCTTCCTGTAACAACTAAGATTGACTTCCATATTCATATAGACTACTATCTATCCGTGCCTTTACAAAAAGCTATATCAAAAGTAAATCAGCCATGTACGCACTGTTTTAAATCACTTGGAATTACTTCAAGAATGATAATTTATACCTATCTTAAGAGTTGTAATGAAGCGAATGTTACCCAAATAACAGCAGAAGTAAATCTAAAACAGCCTACAGTTTCTTACCACTTACACCAGATGGAGGAACAAGGCCTCTTAGTTCGTGCAAAAAAAGGCAAAGAAGTACTATATAGTATAAATTTATTATGTCCTGCATATAATAGAGAATGTGTTTTAAAGCACATTGAATTGGAAAAGTATGTTTAAAATAACTAACCTAAAGGTAAAAGCCAGTGATGTTCATATTTTAAAAGGAGTTGATCTTACTGTAGAGGAAGGTTCAACAACTGTACTCATGGGACCAAATGGTAGTGGTAAATCAACACTAGCTCAAGCCGTGATGGGACATCCTTTTTATGAAGTTACAGATGGTGCTGTAATGCTTTCTGATGTGAATATCTTGGAGTTAGATGCAAACCTAAGAAGTGAAGCGGGGATTTTTCTTTCATTCCAATATCCCAGTGAAGTGCCTGGCGTTAATGTTGCTAACTATCTACGCATGATCTTTAACCTGCATCATAAACAGAACCTATCACCTGTTAAATTCAGAGCTTTGTTAAAAGAAAAAATGGACTTCTTAGAGATGTCTGATGACTTTACGAACAGATTTTTAAATGAAGGTTTTTCTGGTGGTGAAAAAAAGCGAATGGAAATGCTCCAACTTTTAGTAATAGAACCCAAACTTGCCATACTTGATGAAACTGATAGCGGTCTTGATGTAGATGCGCTAAAACTAGTAGGTAAAACTATCAATCACTTAAAAGAAAAAAATAACATGAGTGTACTTTTAATTACCCATTACACCCGTATATTAAAATATATTCATGCTGATAAAGTGTACATTATGCAGGATGGTCACATACTAAGATCTGGGGATGCTTCCCTTGCTCACGAATTGGAGGAGAAGGGTTTTAAATAATGGGTAAGAAGCAAATGCTGCCGGATGGTAAGCAGACTAAAGACACTAAAATATCAATCAACGCAAACTATGCAACTCAATACGGCTTTAATGTTAAAGAGGAATTTGTCTTCAAAGCTGAAAAAGGACTCTCTGAAACAGTAATCAGACAGTTGTCCCAACTAAAGACTGAACCTGCATGGATGCTTAAGTTTAGATTAAATGCTTACAAAACCTTTCTAGAAAAACCAATGCCAACATGGGGTCCAGATTTAAGTGCCATCGATTTTGATGCCATTTATTATTATCTCAAACCTATTCAAGATGTTGAGAGAACTTGGGATGATGTCCCTGATCAAATGAAATCAACTTTTGAACGGCTAGGAGTCCCCCAAGCAGAGCGAGAGTTTTTGGCGGGTGTAAAAGCACAATTTGATTCAGAGGTAATCTATGGCTCTCTTATGGAAGAACTATCTGAACAAGGGGTGATTTTTATGGGTACGGATGAGGCATTGCAAAAACATCCAGAGTTTTTCACAGAGTATTTTTCAAAAGTTGTGCCTGTCAGTGATAATAAGTTCGCGGCCCTTAATAGTGCAGTGTGGTCTGGTGGTTCGTTTGTATATGTACCAAAGGGAGTAAAAGTAACAAGACCATTGCAAGCATACTTTAGAATTAATGCTAAAAACTTTGGTCAATTTGAAAGAACACTCATAATTGTAGATGAGGGAGCTGAAGTATCTTATGTTGAAGGTTGTTCTGCTCCAGTTTATTCTTCAGATTCTCTACACTCTGCAGTTGTTGAAGTCATTGTTAAAAAAGGTGCAAGATGTAGATATACCACAATTCAAAATTGGTCATCAAATGTTTATAACCTAGTCACAAAAAGAGCACGAGTTGAAGAGGATGGCGTTATGGAGTGGATCGATGGTAATTTAGGATGTCTCACAGGAGATACTGATGTTCTCTTAGAGAATGGAACTAAGAAAATTAGCGAAGTTAAAATAGGAGATAAGGTACTGAGTATTAACTCACAACTGCAATTTGCTTCAAATAAAGTAATCGCGATAAAGACTAACGAACCTAGTAAAGTGTATGAAATAAAGACATTGAACCAACGAATATTAAGGGCCACTGAAAACCACCCTCTACTTGTATGGAAAAAGACAGGTAAGTTTAGCAGGCTATCATGGTTACCACTTAACGCTATCGAAGTCGGAGATCACGTTGCAGTTAGTGGATTGATCCCGGATAAAGGAGTAAGTAAAAATATTGACTTTGAAAATGCAAAGTTAGGTAGACCAATAAAACACCCTGCAAAATCCTCACCAGATCTATTGTGGTTGCTTGGGTTTTACATTGGAGATGGGTTTGTAGATGGAACAAGGTTGTGTATTGCAGTGCCAGAGACAGATAAATCGTTCATCCGTGTAAAGGAATTATTTATAAAGCTTTTTGGTGTAGCGCCAAAATTAAAGCTTAATGTTCTCCAGATAAATTCATCAAATTTAGTTAGGTTTTTCAAATCCCTTTCTATGCAAGGGAATGCTCATTCAAAACGTATACCAGACTGGGTATTTGAGCTACCTATGATGGAAAAAGTGGCTTTTATAGAGGGGTATGTTGCAGCTGATGGTAATTTTAGAGAAAATCATAAAAACGTTTCTATTACTTCCGTGAGCAAAGAGTTACTTGAGCAGGTGCGACTACTAGGGTATATGTGTGGTCTTAACCCAACAAAGATTTCAAAGTGGACTCGTCGCGAAAAAAAGAAGCTGGGTACAGAGGAAAAAGTTTATACACATTACTTTTTATTTTTTGGTAATACGAGTTTTGAAACTCCTTGTATTTTCTCACGAGTAGTTTCTCTTGAAGGTCTTGAAGATGAAATTACATATGACCTTGAAGTGGAGAATGATCAGAATTTTGTTGCAAACGGCATCATTGTTCATAATAGTAGAATCACCATGAAGTATCCTTCGTGTTATCTTGTGGGAGATCGAGCGAGAGGGGAATTGCTATCAATTGCTTACGCTGGTCATGGCCAGCATCAAGATGCAGGAGCTAAAATGGTTCACATTGCACCTAATACCACATCTCTTATTGTTGCAAAATCTGTAAGTGCCAATGGTGGAAGAACTAGTTATAGAGGGTTGGTGTCAGTTATACCTACTGCAACAAATGCTAAAAGCAGGGTAGAGTGTGATGCGTTAATACTTGATGAAGACTCTTCTTCAGACACTTACCCAGTTATGAAAATTGAAAATAGTGATGCTAACATTGAACATGAGGCAACCGTTAGTAAGATTGGGGAAGAAAAGATCTTTTACTTAATGAGTAGGGGGCTCTCTGAAGCACAAGCGATGAGCCTTATAGTGTCAGGTTTTATCGAACCTATTGTTAAACAACTTCCACTTGAGTATGCAGTTGAACTTAATCGCTTAATTGAGCTTGAAATGGAAGGATCTGTTGGCTAATGCAAACAGTGTTTTTAAAACCAACTACTTCAGAAATAACTGTAACAGCAGATACGTGTTATGTGTTGGATATGACTGGAAGTGTTGATGCGCATTTGAAACTATATCTAGCTACACAAGGTGTTGAAGCAAAAGTTATTGCAGCATATAAAGGTATAAAAGAGGCGCCTATAAAGTTGATTGTTGAAACGATACACACTGTACCTCACACAACATGTACTACTGAAGTTAAAGGGGCTTTGTTTGATGATTCCTTTTCTTCCTTTGAAGGGAGAATTATAATAAAAAAAGCAGCACAACAAACAGCCTCCTATTTAGAACATGATGTGGTAGTGCTTGGCAACAATACAAAGAATGAATCACGCCCTGTGTTAGAAATTGATGCCAATGATGTTAAAGCCTCACATGGCGCCACTACAGGGAGAATTGATAATCTTCAACTTTTTTATCTCAAGAGCAGAGGGTTATCCGATGAGGAAGCAAAAAAGCTGATTCTTCTTGGTTTTTTTAATAGCTTACTTGTGCAAATTCCTGATGAGGAGATTCGCCAGCAAGTTTTAGCTAGTTTAGGCGTTGACCATGTTTGACCCTTACACTATTAAAAAAGATTTTCCAGTATTTAACCGCAAAATAAACGATCTTCCTATTGTCTATTTGGACAATGCAGCAACTACGCAGAAACCACAAAGTGTAATTGATACGCAAAGCGCCTATTATGCAAACTCAAATGCGAATGTGGCACGAGGTATCTACACCTTAGCTGAAGAATCTACCAATCTATATGAAGATGCAAGACTACAAGTAGCTAAATTTATTAATGCTCAAGAGGACGAGATTGTCTTTACCGCTAATGCAACACATGCTCTTAATTTAGCAGTGTCTGGATATGTGCAGCACATATTAGCAAAAGGTGATATTGCTCTATCTCTTATTAGTGAACATCATAGTAGCTTGGTTCCGCTTCAACACATGGCTTTAATGAAAGAAGCTGACTTTAAAGTCTTGGAATTAGATACTGATCTTAAGTTTTCTTTAGAAAAGCTTGAGCAAATTCTTATCTCTGGCCGAGTTAAAGTTTTAAGTATTGCCCATGTCTCTAATGTTTTAGGTACAATTTTTCCTCTAAAGAAAATTATTGAGAAAGTGCATGCCCATGGGGGAGTTGTGATCGTCGATGCCTCCCAATCAATCGGACATATGAAAATTGATGTCCAGCAACTTAAGTGTGACTTCTTATGTTTTTCTGCTCATAAGATGTGTGGGCCGCAGGGGATTGGAGTATTGTTTGCAAGACACGAGTTACTCCAAGATGCATCCCCCATCTATTTTGGCGGTGGGATGATATCCCAAGTTTATACTGATCATACACATTTGAAGAAAGGTCACCAAGCTTTCGAAGCTGGTACACCTAATGTTGCCGGTGCTGTCGGACTTAGTTCGGCAATAGAATATCTTGGCAGACTTGGGATGGAGAACGTAAAGACCCATGAAGATGAGCTTACCCACTATGCGCTTAACAAGCTAAAGCACATTGAGGATTTATATGTTGTAGGTGCTGCTGAAGATAGGCTAGGAATAATAGCTTTTGGTATTAAAGGTATCCATGCACATGATATTGCAGCAGTGCTTAATACTCGAAACATTTGCGTACGGTCTGGGCAACATTGTGCCATGCCCTTACACGATGCACTGAACATAACTTCAACTGTACGAGCAAGTTTTTACATCTATAATACACAAGAGGACGTCGATAGTTTGATTGATGGTCTAGGTATGAGTAGAAAGATTTTAATAAAATGAACTTATACAGAGACAATATGATGGATCATTATAAGAATCCAAGAAACTTCGGTACCGCACAAAACCCCACTATTACGACTCCAGCACAGAATCCATTCTGTGGTGATAAGTTAATTATAGATTTGGTTATTACAGATAATACGATTGCTGATTTTAAATTTAGAGGGGATATGTGTGCTGTTGCTATGTCTGCCGCTTCAATGTTGAGCGAGGATCTTATAGGGCTGTCAGTTGATAACGCAAAACATATTGATAAAGAAAAATTACTTACTTACTTTGGAAGTGATCTGACAACAAGTCGCGTGAAATGTGCAACTCTCGTTTTAGATGCACTCACAGAAGCACTAAACTCTTATGACAAAGAACAAAGAAGCTAAGTTTGTGAAAATTACAAAAGAGCAAAATATCGCGGAAATAGTAGCTAACTATCCCGCAGTGGCGGAAGTGTTGCTAGATTATGGTCTTCATTGTGTGGGTTGTTTTGCTAATGTTTTTGATACCATCGAAACGGGGGCTAAAATTCATGGGTTTTCTGATGAGGAAACAGATGAAATGGTAACACGTATTAATGAACTGCTAGAATTTGGCGAATAACTAAGCTTATGGATCTGTCTGTTTTCATGTCATTTCTTTTGTGTTAAAACTATTACATGACAACTCCCCCCAAGAACATAACTAAAATTGTAGTTGATCGAAAACTATGTATTGGTGCTGGTACATGTGTAGTTGTTTCTCCAGATGGCTTTGAGATGGATGAAGACAATATAGCTGTTGTCAAAGCTGGAGCAGAAAAGCTATCTTTTAACGAATTACTCATGGCAGCGCAGTCTTGTCCTACACAAGCTATTTTTCTTTATGACGAGGAAGGTAATCAAATTTTTCCATAAGGAGGTATTTTTGTGATATACCAGATATCATCAGATAATATAGATATTTCCCCGAGTATGCATGAACTTGCAAAAGATAAATTTGCAAAGATAGAACGCTACTTTACAAATGTTCCCGAAGATTTAAAAAAAGTTAGAATTGTTATGAATAAAGGCCAAGCCATAGATACATTTGAGGTTGGTATTGATCTAGATCTTGGGAGTACAAACTATTATGGCAAAGGTACTGATTTTCAGCTTGAAACTGCATTAATTGCTGCTGTTGAGGATATAAAGGAGCAGTATTTAAGAAGCAAAGAGAAGAAAGATTCAAAGGAATGGACTGAAGTCAGAGAAGCTAAGCGATTTGATCCGGCTGATTTCGAAGAATAGTCAATTTTTATCTTTAATGCTAGAATTCTCTCACTCTTAGGGGTAAGGGGGTGATTAGCTCAGTTGGTAGAGCGCTCGTCTTATACACGAGTGGTCCTAGGTTCGAATCCTAGATCACCCACCATATTCTAAATTTACATTGTTTTCTTGTATACTATAAAGATGGATATTAAAACCCAGATAACAATTGATGATTTGAACAAGATTGATGTTAGAGTCGGTACCATTGAACTTGC